>NZ_LVCU01000111.1:0-8082 GCF_001647185.1 Rhodococcus sp. EPR-147 | reverse complement strand
ATCTCGGTGTTGCCGAGCTTGGTCTTGGTCTGACCCTCGAACTGCGGCTCACCGACTCGGACCGAAATGACCGCGGCGAGGCCCTCACGAATGTCGTCGCCGGTCAGCTTGATGTCTTTTTCCTTGACCAGCTTCTTCTCGAGGGCGTACTTGTTCACCGTCGAGGTCAACGCGGTGCGGAAGCCCTCTTCGTGGGTACCGCCCTCGTGCGTGTTGATGGTGTTGGCGAAGGTGTGCACCGACTCGGAGTAGCCGGCGTTCCACTGCATCGCGATCTCGACCTCGTGGCCTTCACCCTTGCCGGTGAAGCCCACGACCGAGTTGTGGATCGCGGTCTTGGTGCGGTTGATGTGCTTGACGAAGTCGACCAAGCCGTCGGGGTAGTGGTACGTCCGCTTGCGGACCTTGGCCGGCTTCGCGTTGGCCGCATCGGCCTGCTCTTCCTCGGCGGTCTTGGGAGCCTCGGCGGTCTCGCCCAATTCCTCCTCGGTGGCGTCGGTCGCGGCCACTCGCTCGTCGGTGAAGTTGATGGTCAGCCCCTTGTTCAGGAACGCCATCTCCTGCAGGCGGCGGTGCACGGTCTCGAAGCTGTAGTCGAGAGTCTCGAAGATCTTGCCGTCGGCCCAGAAGCGGACGGTGGTGCCGGTCTCGTCGGTGTTCCCGACGGTTTCGAGCGGTCCGGGCTTGGCGTAGTCGTAGGTCTGGGTGTAGCGGTGACCGTCACGCGCGATCTGCAGTTCGACCTTGGTCGAGAGGGCATTGACCGCCGAGATACCGACACCGTGCAGTCCGCCGGACACCGCGTACGAATCGGAGTCGAACTTGCCCCCGGCATGCAGCTGGGTCATGACGACCTCGACAGTGGGGACGCCGGACGAGTGCATGGCGACGGGAATTCCTCGACCGTCGTCGGTGACCTCGACACTGCCGTCCACGTGAATGGTGACGCCGACGGTGGAGGCATAACCGGCCATGGCCTCGTCGACGGAGTTGTCGACGACCTCCCAGATCAGGTGATGCAGGCCTCGTTCACCGGTGGAACCGATGTACATACCGGGCCTTTTACGAACCGCCTCCAGGCCCTCGAGGACCGTGATGGACGAAGCGCCGTAATCCTTGCTGTTCTCGTTGTTACCTGACTTCTGGGCAGCCACGGTTAGCTGGTTCTCCTTCTACGCGTCCACTACCCCGCTCACACCCCGACAGGGTGCTACCGCAGGGGCGAGCGCAGTCGATTCCGGCCGCGCCCGGGTCCATGCGTTGTTCCGGGCTTGATGTCGTACCGGTCCATAGTACTGGTTGCCTGCGACAGCATGGGCACGATGACACCCCTAAAAGGCCTCTGATTGCTTCACAGGCGCATTTTCAGGGTGCCGGGCGACAAAGATGAAGGGTAAATGCGGCGGCTCGGCTAGAGATCGAGCACGATCCGTTCACCCTCGGAACGGGACACACAGATCAACATCTCGTGTTCCTGCTCCTCGGCGGTGAGTCGGTTCTCCCGATGCTGCGGTGTTCCGCTGAGTACTCGAACGCGACACGTCCCGCAGAACCCCTGCTGGCAGGAGTACGCCACATCGGGCCTCAAACGCCGAATGGCATGCAACGCAGTCTCGTCCGGAGCCACTGCGATGATCTGTCCGGAATCGACGAGCTGCACCTCGAACTCGGCACCGTTCTTCACCGGCGGCGGTGAGAAACGCTCGAAGTGCAGATGCGTTGCCGGCAACGAGTCGAACGACGCCCGAACCAGATCGATCATCGGCGGAGGTCCGCACACGTAGACCGAACCCCCGGGCGCCGCGGCACCGAGCAGATCCATGCTCGACGGCATGCCGTCCACATCGTCGGTCCGCACCGTCACGCGGTCGGCGTCCCAGCCGGCGATCTCGTCGAGGAACGGCATCGATTCACGTGAGCGGCCGCAGTAGACGAGATGCCAATCCATCCCCGTCTCCCGAGCACGACGCACCATCGGGATGATGGCTGTGATGCCGATTCCGCCGGCCACGAAGACGGCGTGCTCGGACTGCACGAACGGAAAACCGTTGCGCGGACCGCGAATTGCGAGCTCGGTGCCGACCTGCAGATCGTGCATCTCACGCGACCCACCCCCGCCGTCGGGAACCAAGCGCACCGCGATGGAGTACGAGTCGGGATTCGGCTGCCCACACAACGAGTACTGCCGACGGCGTCCGGACGGGAGATAGAAGTCCAGATGCATTCCCGGTGCCCACGCGGGCAGCACCTCACCGTCGGCGGCCGAGAAGGTCAGTTGGACCACTTGCTCGTCGACGCACAGCACCTCGCGCGCGACCAACGTCAGCAACCGGGTGCGAGCCACGGGCGGCGCAGCGAACGACGCGTCGTAGTCGTCACCGTCGAGCAGAGCGAACCATTTGTCGAGCGCATCGGTCACCAGTGACACGGTCTGATCGGGCTCGTCGCGGCCGTACAGATTCTTCGGAATGGTGCGTCCCGCCCGGAACGAGTCCACCATCTGTGCCATTGCGCCGAGCTTGCTCCGCAACGTGCGTTTGGTCATCGATCGGCGGACCGAGCTGCCGGTGAGGTGGCCAGATACTGCACTGCCTGCGCCGTCGAACCTTCCTGGGAAGGGTGGTAGGTGCGCTTGAAGTAACGCAACGACGCCTTCACCATCGACATCGGGGTCGGGAACAGGCCGGCATGGGCAACTCGACGAAATTCTCGGAACGACGGTGTGCGCTGCTTGGGTGGCAGGTGCGCCAGCGTCGGATCCTGGCTCATCAGAAAGCGAACACCGCGGGTCCAGAACCACACCAACGTGGGCGCGATGACGACGTAGGTACGAATACGGCGGGCCGGGCGGACGTCGAAGTACCGCATCACCTCGTAGGCCACCGATCGATGCTCGACCTCCTCGGCTCCGTGCCACCGCAGCAGATCCAGCATGATCGGGTCGACGTCGGCCTCGTCCAACTCCGAGGCATTGAGCACCCAATCGCCCAGGAAAGCGGTCAGGTGTTCTGCGGCAGCGATGAGGGCGAGACGTTCGACCAGACTGTTCTGACCGTGACCGGACCTGTTGCCGAGAGCACGGCCGAACAAGAACTTCATCTGATCGACGTACGGGTCGACATCGATGCCGTGTGCCCGAAGCTGATCGTGGACATCGGTGTGCGCCTGGGCGTGCATGGCTTCCTGGCCGATGAACCCGATGACGTCGTCGCGCAGCTGATCGTCGTGGATCAGCGGCAACGCTTCCTTGAAGGTGCGCACGAACCATTCCTCGCCCTCGGGCAGGAGCAGGTGCATCACGTTGATCAGGTGCGTCGCGAGCGGATTGCCGTCCATGTAGTGCAACGGCAGGGACTTCCAGTCGAACTCGACATTCCGGGCATGGAGAACGACTCGGTCTTCGGGGGTCCCGTCGACATCGACGGCCGCTGTCGATGCCTTCTTCGTTGGTGCAGACACAACTTCTCCTCGTCCGATGGCCGCGTAGAACATCTTCATCGATCCCCCGACCGCTGAGTGTCGCGAATCACGCTACGCACATCGACCATGTCACAGCAACACTGGCCCCAACATCTGTTGAGGATCACCTGGACCAGGCACTTCGAAAAGCATACGTTGGGACGTCTCACTATCCGTACGTGTCGCGCGGGCCCCGCCCGCGCACGTGACGCTCACCTTTTCTCCAGCTCTGCGTCGTCGGACCGGTGATGCGCAGAGACGTCACCACACCGTGACCGACGGCGGCGGCGATCTTGGCCAGAATCTGCGACTGCATCAGCCTCAACTGCGTCGCCCACGCCGTGGACTCCGCCGAAATACTCAACACGCCGTCCTTGAGACCGGTGGGCTCCGCATGAGCCGAGATGTCCTCGCCGACCACGCTGGGCCACCGGCCCAACACAGCGCCCTCGGACACCTTGGCCGACCACCCACGCTTGGACGCGATCGAGTTCGCCAAGGCCCCGAACGCCTGCGGATCACGGTCGTCCGGCCCGGCTCCCGACCAACCGCGTCGACGACGCCCCCGCAGTGCTCGTACCCCGCCGGTGGGCGACGACCGTCCCTGCCCCACCGATTTGCCACTGGCCTTGGCTGCGGCCCGGGCGTCCTCGAGTGCTCGACGCGCCAGATCGACACCTTTCAGTTCCGGTACCTCACCGTTACCTGTGGGCGTTGCCTCGTCGTCGGTCATCGAACCTCACCTTCCGAAGCTGCGGTACCGGTATTGGCCGACAGGTCCGAGATGCGCGAGATACGTCCTGCTGCACCGGAATCCGAACTCTGCGTCGCTTCGACCCCGTACCGCCGAGCATCGAGTTCGGGAGGTACGTCCTCCGGTACCGCCGCCGTGATGAGCACCTGCTCTGCACCGGCGGCCACGGTCGCCAACGCCGCGCGCCTCTTGCGGTCGAGCTCGGCGAACACGTCGTCGAGCATCAGGACCGGGTCGGTACCGTCTTCCCGCAGCAACGCGAACGACCCGAGCCGCAACGACAGTGCGTACGACCACGACTCACCATGGCTCGCAAACCCTTTCGTCGGTTGATCACCGAGCATCAATTCCACGTCGTCGCGGTGCGGTCCCACCAGACACACCCCGCGTTCGATCTCGCGCTGTCTCATCACCGAAAGCTGGTGCAGGAACGCAGCTTCCAGCACCTCGGTGTCGTCGGGTTCCGGTGCACGATCGGCATCGGAGAATTCCGGCGGGAGCGCATCGGCCAGACTGCAGCGATAGGCGACTGCGGCCAACCGCGATTCCGGCGCGATCGAGCTGTAGGCCTGTTGTACGAAAGGCATCAGCTCGTGCACCAAAGATATTCTGGCAGCGAGCAATCGAGCACCGTGCGCCGCGAGGTGCCCGTCCCAGACGTCGAGGGTGGCAAGTGCACTGGCCCCGTCACCCGACGACGAACCGCGGCGCAACGATCCACTCGCGGTCTTGAGCAGAGCCGATCGCTGCCGCAGTACCTTGTCGTAATCGGCACGGACAGTGGCCATTCGAGGAATTCGAGTGGTGAGCAGCTCGTCGAGATAGCGTCGGCGCTCACCGGGATCACCGCGGACGAGCGAGAGATCCTCGGGAGCGAACAACACACTCTGCAACACGCCCAGGATTTCGCGTGGGCGACGCAGCGGCGACCTGTTCATCCGAGCCTTGTTGGCCCGGCCTTCGAGCAGCTCGACGTCGATGATCAATTCGCGACCGTGATTGACCACGGCACTGCCCACGAACGCTTTGGCGGCACCTGCCCGGATCATGGGTGCGTCCGAGGACACACGATGAGAGGACAACGTCGACAGATAGTTGAGCGACTCGAGCAGGTTGGTCTTGCCGTGTCCGTTGGGCCCCACGAACACGGTCGAGCCCGGTCCGAGGTCGACCGTGAGGTCGTCCCAGGATCGGAAGTCGTGTAGCTGCAGAGACCGGACGAACACTTACTCGGTGTTCTTCGGCGCCGGGGCGCGCAGGGTCTCGTCGGCGTCGGCCTTCTTGACCGCATGCCCGCCGAACTGGTTCCGAAGGGCAGAGACAGCCTTCATGGCAGGCGAATCCTCTTGCCGCGAAGCAAATCTGGCGAACAATGCCGCAGAGATCACCGGCGCAGGGACGGCATGACGGATGGCTTCCTCGACGGTCCAGCGACCCTCACCGGAGTCCTCCGTGTACCCGGAGATCTCACTGAACTCCGGATCCTGACCGAGAGCTTCGACCAGCAGGTCGAGCAGCCACGACCGCACGACCGTGCCCTTGCTCCAGGCCCGCAGCACGCCTTGCACATCCTGCACGAGCTCTTCGGCTTCGAGGATCTCGTACCCCTCGGCATAGGCCTGCATCAACCCATATTCGATACCGTTGTGCACCATTTTCGAGTAGTGACCGGCACCGACCGGGCCGGCATGCACGAAACCGTCCGCGCGCTCGCCCTCGGGACGCAACGCGTCGAAGATCGGCATCGCTCTGGCGACGTGCTCGTCCTGGCCGCCGACCATCAAGCCGTAGCCGTTCTTCAGGCCCCAGACCCCGCCGGATACTCCGGCGTCGATGTAACCGATTCCCTTGGCGTCCAACAACTCTGCGTTGGGCTTGTCATCGGTGAAGCGTGAATTGCCACCGTCGATCACCAGATCGCCGGGCTCGAGCACATCCGCAAGGCCGTTGACGGTGTCGCGGGTGATCTGACCGGACGGGACCATCACCCACACCACCCGGGGCGCCGTCAACGATTGCGCCAGCCCGGCCAGTGACGGGGTATCGGTCACCTCGGGTCGGGGGTCGTAGCCGATCACCTCGTGACCGTGCTCGCGCAATCTCTCGCGCATGTTGAAACCCATTTTTCCGAGACCGACCAAGCCGAGCTGCATGATGACGCGTCCTTGTCTGTGTCAGGTGCGGAGATTCCCGCGGATTCAACAGTAACCAGGCAGGATCAGCCCGGCAGCCTGACGGGCATCAGCAGATACGTGTATTCGGACTTCGGCGCCGCGAACTTGCCTGCGTCGTCGGGCACCAGTTCCTCGTCGGAGGTCGGCCGCAGCACTGCAGGCCGGCTCGGCGTCGTGAATCCGAAGGTGACCTTCTCGCTGTGCAGCGAGGACAACCCGTCGATGAGGTATCCCGGATTGAAGGCGATGGTCAGTGCCTCGCCCTGGAAGTCGGCAGGCAGAGCTTCCTCGGCGCGGCCGGCGTCGTCGCCACCTGCGGACAGCAACACGCCGTCGGAGTTGAATTCCAGGCGCACCTGCGCACCACGCTCGGCAACGAGAGCGACACGCTTGATGGCCTCGACCAGCGAGGCGATGTCGAGGGTCGCCACCGCAGTGTGTTCGGCGGGCAGCAACTGACGGAACTTCGGGAACTCTGCGTCGAGCAACCTGGTCGTGGTGCGGCGCCCGTCACTGACGATGCCCAGCAAACCGTCGCTACCGATGGACGAGCCGGAACCGAGGGCCAGTTCCACCGGTGAGCCGGAGTTGCCGCCCAGAGTCTTTGCCGATTCGGACAAAGTCTTGGCCGGGATGAGCACCGCGGTGGTGGTGTCTGCACCGGCGGGAGCCCACTCCACCTCACGAACCGCCAACCGGAAACGGTCGGTGGCCGCGAGAACGACGTTGGTGCCGTCGATCTCCACGCGGATACCGGTGAGCATCGGAAGCGTGTCGTCCTTGCCCGCAGCGATGGCGACCTGGGCGATTGCCTCGGAGAAGACATCACCGGCCAGCGAGCCGGTGTTGCTGGGCAACTCGGGGAGCTGCGGGTAGTCCTCCACCGGCATCGTGGGCAGCGAGAACTTGGCACTTCCGCAGTTGACCAGAACGCGGGTCCCGTCGACCGTGACGTCGACCGGCTTGTTGGGCAACGACTTCGTGATATCGGCAAGTAGCTTGCCCGACACCAGAACTCGGCCTGCAGTGGCAACCTCCGCCGACACCTTGACCTGAGCGGAGACCTCGTAGTCGAATCCGGAAACCGTCAGACCCTGCTCGTCGGCAGCGAGAAGAACTCCACCGAGAACGGGAACGGGCGGCCGAGACGGCAGGCTGCGGGCTACCCACGCGACGGAATCGGAAAAATCTTCACGAGCAACGCGAAACTTCAAACTTCCAAGCTCCATCGCTCGGCATTTCCTCTCGTTCGGTGGTGTTCGGCGTTACGGCCGGAGCGGTGCAACCACGAAGGTTGCGGCTCGAACCGCTGCAACGACGAGTGTGGCACATCCAGCGCAAGCACACCGTATGCCCTCCGAAGCGAAGACGAAAGCGCGAGGCTCGCGTCGAAGGTGGGATTCGGGGGTTCTCGGAGGGCCTGTGAACGGATCGTTCCCCAACACCTGTTTTCAAAGAAGTTCTTTCAAGGAGAAAACAGAAGTATTAATAGGTCCTGTGGAATCTGTGCACGGACCGTTCGATCCGCTGGTGGCCGAGCGTGGTGTCGTGGGGATGAACTCGGGACCAATACGTGATTGACGCGCGGCTGCCTGTGCACGAATCACATCGGTGCACAGGCGCCCACATTCCATCCCCAGAACTTCGATGTTGTCCACATGGTTATCCACAGGTGTGAATCAATGGTCGACGGCT
>NZ_LVCU01000110.1:0-4620 GCF_001647185.1 Rhodococcus sp. EPR-147 | reverse complement strand
CGTCTTCTCGGAGTCCGTCCGTCTTCGGTGGTTACCGCTTGGAGCGCTGCTTGATCCGCGCAGTGAGCTCCTGAACCTGGTCGTACACCTTGCGGCGCTCGGTCATCTCCTTGCGAATCTTCTTGTCCGCGTACATCACCGTCGTGTGATCCCGACCGAACGTCTGCCCGATCTTGGGCAACGACAGATCGGTGAGCTCGCGGCAGAGATACATCGCGATCTGCCTGGCCATGGCCAGTGCTCGGGCCTTGCCCGGCCCGCACAGGTCCTCGATGGAGGTGTTGAAGTACTCCGCTGTGACAGCCATGATCGTCGCCGCATTGATCTCGAGACTCGACGAATCGGGGATGAGATCGCGGAGAACCACCTCGGCCAGAGTGAGGTCGAGGGCTTGTCCGTTCAGCGATGCGAACGCCGTCACTCGAATGAGGGCGCCTTCGAGCTCACGAATGTTGCGTTCGATTCGGCTGGCGATGAGCTCGAGCACGTCGTGTGGCACATCGAGCCGGTCCATCCGAGCCTTCTTGCTCAGAATGGCGATCCGCGTCTCGAGCTCGGGTGGCTGCACATCGGTGATCAGGCCCCACTCGAAGCGAGTACGAAGCCGTTCCTCGAGGGTGGCCAACTGCTTGGGTGGGCGGTCGGAGGACACGACGATCTGTTTGTTCGCGTTGTGCAAGGTGTTGAAGGTGTGGAAGAACTCCTCCTGGATGCCTTCCTTGCCCTCGATGAACTGGATGTCGTCGACCAGCAGCACGTCGGTCTCCCGGTAGCGGCGCTTGAACGCCACTTTGCGGTCGTCACGAAGACTGTTGATGAAGTCGTTGGTGAATTCCTCGGTGGAGACGTACTTGACGCGCATGCCCGGGAACAGGCGCTGCGCGTAATGCCCGGCCGCGTGCAGGAGGTGAGTCTTGCCCAGACCCGACGCCCCCCACACGAACAGCGGGTTGTACGCGCGAGCAGGTGCTTCGGCGATCGCCACCGCAGCTGCGTGGGCGAACCGATTGGAGGCACCGATGACGAAGGTGTCGAAGGTGTACTTGGAGTTGAGGCTGTTGGCACCTGAGGACGGGGGCGTCGAGTCGGGAGGCTTCGTGAAGTACGTCGGCCACGAGTTCTGGACGCTGGCGAGAGCCTCGCGTTCGTCGTCGACCTCTTCGTAGTCGGCAGTCTCGGAGTCCGACGGCTCGTCGTCTCTGCTGGTCAGGACGCGGCGCCGGTACGTCGGAGAGCTGGCGGCATCGGGATACGTCGATCGCTCGGAGTCGATCTTCTCGTCCTCGGGAGCGGAGATACGCACGCCGAGTCCCTCGACACCCTGTCCCAGATGACGCCCGAGGGCGCCGAGGATGGGTTCGCGAAGATCTCGTTCGATCGCTTCCTGCGCGAAAGTCGACGGCACTGCGAGCAGCGCGAACCCCTGCGTCAAGGTCAGCGGTTTGACCAGAGCGAGCCAGGCCTTCTGGCCTTTGGTCAGCGGAGACCCACTGTGTCGGTCGGATGTGAGCTCCGCGACCACCTCGGGCCAGATGCGCGCGAGCGCATCCGGATCGTCGTTCACGTTGGGCCCTCCGTCGTCGAGCATTGGTCTCGGGCGGTGTTCGACGCAGGAATCCGCGCGCCGTTTCGTACCCGCGCGGCAACGTCGTCGGATAGCGTCGTCGTTCGTGCGTCGCTGCGGCCGAGACCAGGGTCCGTGGATGGACCCCGCAAGGTACGAATATGCCACCTGAACTGTGTTTCCACACAATTATCCACAGGTGTGGATAAACGACACCGATGTGACCCCAGAACGCGTTCCGGCTCGTGCTATGGCAATTACGCCAGTCTGACCTGCACCGATGCCAACTGTCTGTAGTGCAATCGGAGGACGTGCGTCGGAGCGAGCGGCCGTCCGGTGGCGATTTCGACGTACATCACACCGTCCGCGGCCGGAAACGGACGCTGCCTGTGTATGAACGACGGCACTGTTCGCTCGAGAGCGAGTTTGACCGGCGGTGACTCGATCAGTACTCTCGAACAGTCACCCAATAGCGAGGTGGCCGATGCTTGCTGGCTGCTTACAGTCTGTCTTCACTCGGATTTCTCGCTCGGGAGGCAAGCAAGTCCATCCGGACTCGCTGAGTACCTTTCCAGCAGGCGCCGACGAACGGCGTCTTTTCAATCTCGAGGAGTGTTGACCGTGGCCAAGGGCAAGCGGACGTTCCAGCCGAACAATCGCCGCCGCGCGCGCGTTCATGGCTTCCGTCTTCGTATGCGTACCCGTGCGGGTCGTGCAATCGTTTCCGCACGTCGCGGCAAGGGCCGTAAAGAACTCACAGCCTGATATCTGTTCGTCCGAAGCTTGGAGCTCGGGATGCTTCCTGAGCCGAATCGACTACACCGAGCACGTGATTTCTCCGTAGCGGTGCGTCGAGGACGCCGAATGGGTAGATCGGATCTTGTGGTTCACGCCGTCGTGCGTGACGAACAGGACATCGCATCTACTGTTCGTGGTCCACGATTCGGATTGATCGTCAGCAAGGCAGTCGGGCCGGCCGTAACTCGTCATCGAGTTGCGCGCCGGCTTCGGCATATCTGTACCGACGTCATCGGTGAACTCCCCGAGACCACCGACGTGGTGATCCGCGCACTGCCCGGAGCCGCGAGAGCGTCCTCGACAGATCTACTGATTCAACTGCGTTCAGGATTGAAGAAGCTCGGTCTTCTCGAAGCTCCGAAGGGTCCGCCGTCATGACATTCATGGGCAACCTTCGTTCCATTCCTGCTCGAACACTCGTCTACTTCATCGGGTTGTACCGGACGTACGTGTCCCCGATGAGGCCTCCCACCTGTCGCTTCTCCCCCACCTGTAGTGAGTACGCCATCGAGGCGCTCCAGGTGCACGGGATGACGAAGGGCTCGTTGCTGGCAGTCGTCCGCCTCCTCAAATGTGCTCCCTGGCACTCTGGAGGCTGGGACCCGGTGCCCGAACCCGGTAGGTGGCGCGCGACCGTCACCGAGCTGACCGAAACCGAAGAACACCACGATCTCGCGCGAGTGGAAGAACAGAGGAGTACATAGAGCCGTGCTCGACTTCATTTACTACCCGGTTGCCTGGATTCTCTGGGTGTGGCACAAGGTGTTCGGCTTTGTGTTCCAGGATCCCAGCAATGGGTTCGCCTGGGCACTGTCCGTCGTCTTCCTGGTCTTCACCCTCCGCCTGATTCTGTACAAGCCCTTCGTCAAGCAGGTCCGCACCACTCGACAGATGCAGGAGCTACAGCCGCAGATCAAGGCTCTGCAGAAGAAGTACGGCAAAGACAAGCAGGAGATGGCCGTCGAAATGCAGAAGCTCCAGAAGGAGCACGGCTTCAATCCGCTGATGGGCTGCCTGCCGGTGCTGGCGCAGGCGCCGGTGTTCATCGGCCTGTTCCACGTGCTGCGCTCGTTCAACCGCACCGGTACCGGCTTCGGTCAGCTCGGATTGACTCCCGAGGAGAACCGCGAGCTGTCCAACTACGCGTTCAACGTGTCGGACGTGCAGTCCTTCTTGGACGCTCGTCTGTTCGGTGCGCCGATTTCGGCGTGGATCACGATGCCGCAGGACCAGCTCAACGCATTCGCCGTGGGACCGGGCGCGACCATTCCGTCCACCTGGGTCATTGTCGCGGTGTCCGTTCCTCTGATGATCATCGCGGCGATCATGACGCACATGAACTCGCGTGCGTCCGTGGCCCGTCAGAGCGCCGCTGCGGCAGCGAACCCGCAGTCCGCCATCATGAACAAGCTCGCCCTGTACGTGTTCCCGCTCGGCGTGCTGGTGTTCGGTGCCCTGCTTCCCATCGCCATCCTGCTGTACTGGGTCAGCAACAACACCTGGACCTACGCGCAGCAGCACCTGGTGTTCGGAAAGATCGACAAGGAAGAAGCTGCCAAGGCCGCTGCCGCAGTGGAGAAGCGTTCCGAGAATGCGCCGAAGCCCGGTGTGAAGCCCGTGTCGACCACCAAGCCGAAGCCCGGCGCTCGCCCCAAGCTCTCGAAGATGACGCCGACGAGTGATTCGGCGACGGCGGAGACCGGTGAGGGTATCGCCGGTTCGACGACCGGTGCCGCATCGCCGACCAAACCGAGACCGCAGGCGAACCGGAACAAGTCGACCAAGCGCAAGCGGCGCTGACCGACGCGTCGAGAGAAGGACGAACATGGCAGCGGACGTAGAAGAAGCTCAGAACGACGAAGTGCAGACAGCCGGTGCGGTATCCGGGGATGGAGCAAGTGACGTGGTGGTCGAGGCCGATCAGGTGAGTGCAGTCGACGTGGAGGCAGACGAGACTCCCGTGGTCGAGAAGTCCGAGGACTCGGGCGTCGTCGAGGACAAGACCGACGACGAGTCGGATGACGACGACGAGGACGACGAGGACTACCTCGTCGAGGAAGGCGAGATCGCCGGCGATTACCTCGAGCAACTCCTCGACGTCCTGGACTTCGACGGCGACATCGATCTGGACGTGGAGGGTGACCGCGCCATCGTCAGCATCGACGGCGGCGACGATCTCGCCAAGCTCGTCGGGCGCAAGGGTGAGGTTCTCGATGCACTGCAGGAGCTGACTCGGCTCGCGGTCCAGCAGTCGACGG
>NZ_LVCU01000109.1:0-15289 GCF_001647185.1 Rhodococcus sp. EPR-147 | reverse complement strand
GTCGTGTACTCGAATCCGGTGAGCGCGAAGAGCTGAGCCCGATGACTCCGTTCGAGCGAAAGATCGTGCACGACGCGGTCGCCAAGATCGACGGCGTCGCGAGCGAAAGTACCGGCGTCGAGCCGGCTCGACGAGTAGTTGTCGTCAAGGCGTAACAGAGCGTCCCCAGTCGATGGCCCTCACTTCGGTGGGGGCCATCGTCGTATCCGGACGTAGTAGATCTTTCGGTCGAATGTCATCGATGTAATTTGCTCGACGACGACTGGTGTCGGCGCGGGTTGCGATCGATTTTCTCGCCGGATTCTCGAGATCAGTCTATGCACTGCGCTTTCGTCACTGTGACGGCAATGTCGATGGTGTCTTTCTTGCCTGTTGCTCGCGTCGGTCGCGTTTGTTTCACGTGAAACAGGCGGGATGCGAGGTGAACGAATTGTTGCCGATACGCCCGTCCGGGTTCTGGATTCGAGGACTGTCGTTCTATCCGTAGGGTCGGGGTAGAACGATCTCCAGAGCCCTCACTAGGTTCAGAGATCTGAGTGCCTGACCGACACGGTCTGGAGTCGGTGCAGTTTCACGTGAAACATTGCGGGCGATCATGGATGCCTCAAACCATCGACGAGCACGTGCGACCGAGTCGAACGTGATCCGACTTCAGGGAAGGATCGAATCTGGGTCCAGTGGGTCTTGTCGGATTGGGCGACGCTACCGAGCGGCGCTCGACGGTTCACGCAGTCGACGAGTCCGTGACTCTTCATCCCACAATCGATGGAAGTTGCGTGGGTCGGTATTACCGGTCTACGAAGAATCGACGACGCCCGATCGACGTCATCTCGATGGTGGATGTATCCGCGGCGATCGAGCTTCAGGGACTGCGCTACCGAAAACCTGGATGTGTTCGTCTTCATCCGGGCAACGCGGCGGGCGACCTGACGTCCCGACGACGGTTGCTGATCGAGAATCTTGGGTATCTCAATTCGGAGGCTGGGATCGACATGACGAATGTCCGGACGACGAACTTTCGAGAGTACGAATGTGTGGGACCGCTGAGCTCGTGGGAAATCGAGACCTCCGTGAACCCGGACGACGTGTAAGTTCGGATGCACCGAAACGATGCCCCGTTCGATCGGGACGCGACCGAGAATGGAGGCGCGTCTCGGGCTCTCCCCCGACTAGGTGGGTCATGGCATCTAAGTGCCCGGACCGGTCTACGTGATTGACAGGTATTCGTTCAGATCTCCACCGGCTTCCGGCTGTCGATCAACTCCTTCCAGAAACGTGGACTCGTACACGTACGTAGTTTCACGTGAAACATCCACAGGCCGATCAGTCATACCTCGCCAGCCGGACGCAGACATGAATGTGTTCGATTGCGAATGGCGTCAGCCACTCGGGGTACAGGGTCGGTCGGTACCACGCGCGTTGGACTGAATCCCAGATTTGTGCGGTTCGGTTACCTGTCGTCCGAGCATGTATGAACCGATCTGCCGACACCGATAACTGCTGTCGAGATCCCTGAGAGTCAACGCTGAATACGTCACCGATTCGTCACGCGGCACTGAAGATAGTGAGGCAATGGCAAAGCAGTTTCACGTGAAACAGCGGGGCATGAGACACCCCCAGTCGCGACCGGACCAACTGGCGGAGCCTCGGGAGTGGTGGTCTGTCGAACCGTGCGGGGTCGGGAGATCTTCGGGCCCGAACAAACGGGAGATCGATCCGGATGGTCCGCCCACGCCGAGAATAGGGACGGCTCCACTCGTCGTGGATCGCTACGCCACCGCCCACTGTCGGTCGCGTTGGTACCGGATCTCGGCGGTTCCACGTCGATTCGATCGAGTTACAGCGATGTCGTTTGGCGTTCGGTGCCCGGGCACGGGAAGATGTTTCACGTGGAACAAGAAGGCTCGGATAGCAATCAGTTGACGGCCGTGGCGGAGCAGATCTTCGGTGATCGGCTCGAGTTGGCACGGAGGTACCACGACTCGTTGGCTACGGCCGGCGTCGAACGAGGACTCATCGGACCGCGTGAAGTTCCACGGCTCTGGGAGCGGCACATCCTCAACTGCGCGGCGATCGGTGAGCTCATCGACGAAGGCGAGACCGTCGTCGATATCGGCAGCGGTGCTGGCTTGCCCGGTATCCCGTTGGCAATCGCGCGGCCCGATTTGCGGGTGACCCTCGTCGAGCCCCTCCTCCGCCGAACCGTCTATCTCGCAGAGTTCATCGAGGAACACGATCTGAACATCTTGGTCGTGCGCGGTCGCGCGGAACAGCCCGGCGTCAAGAAGGAAGCCGGCGGTGCCGATGTGGTCACGTCGCGGGCGGTGGCGCCATTGGAGAAACTCGCCAAGTGGTCGCTCCCTCTGGTCCACGAGCACGGGCGGATGCTGGCTCTGAAGGGATCGAGCGCCGGCGAAGAGATCGAACGCGACCGGACTTCCCTCACCCGGATGGGTGCTGGCAAGCTGGAGGTAGTGGAGTGCGGAGTGGGTCTGTTGCCCACTCCCACCATCGTCGTCAGAGCGGTGCGTGAGCCGCGGAGACTGAGTCGTCACTGATTTCGATCGTGGGCTCACACGTCCCGCGCTCGACCCGATCGATCGTATTGAACACAGTCAGTTCCGCACTAAGGAGCACATATGTCGGGTGGGTCCGATCCCGCTGTTTCACGTGAAACAGCGTCCAAGAAGAACGCGTCGAGCAACTCGGGGAAACAGTCGGGGGTGGCGGCCAGCTCCGGGTTCGAGTACACCAACGCGATCTCTCCGAACGACACCCCCATCGGCGCTGCGGCGCACCGAGCCAGCCAGGTTCTGCATCCCGGATCGGTGTCGCTGCCGAAGCCGGCGAAGCGACGCATGCTGACGATCGCCAATCAGAAGGGTGGCGTCGGGAAGACGACGACCGCCGTGAACCTGGCCGCCGCGCTGGCCCTCCAAGGACTGACGGTTCTGGTGGTCGATCTGGACCCTCAGGGCAACGCCAGCACGGCGTTGGGCGTCGAGCATCACTCGGGTGTGCCGTCGAGCTACGAGGTCCTCATCGGTGAAGTGAGCGCCAAGGACGCAGTGCAGAAGAGTCCGCACAGCAACAGGTTGTTCTGCATTCCGGCGACCATCGACCTCGCCGGCGCCGAGATCGAGTTGGTGTCGATGGTGGCCCGCGAAGGTCGCCTCAAGACGGCGCTGTCGGTGGAGGAACTCTCCGGCATCGACGCCGACTTCATCCTCATCGACTGCCCCCCGTCGCTCGGTCTGTTGACGGTCAACGCACTCGTCGCAGCGACCGAGGTACTGATCCCCATTCAGTGCGAGTACTACGCGCTCGAAGGTGTGGGTCAGCTCCTCCGCAATATCGAGCTGGTGCAGTCGCATCTGAATCCAGAACTGCACGTCTCCACCGTGATCCTGACGATGTACGACGGGCGCACCAAGTTGGCAGACCAGGTCGCGGAAGAAGTACGCAAGCACTTCGGCGACGCCGTCCTACGGGCCGTGATCCCTCGTAGCGTGAAGGTGTCCGAGGCTCCCGGGTACGGCATGACGGTGCTGGATTACGACCCCGGTTCACGCGGAGCGATGAGTTACCTGGACGCCGGACGAGAGCTCGCTGCCCGATCGGCCGGCATCGACGAAGCACGGAAGAAGTGAACAGATGAGTTCCACACGTAAGGGTGGTCTGGGCCGCGGCCTGGCCTCACTCATTCCCACCGGACCCGATGCCGGACCACGTCTCGGCAACGCGGCGGCAGACGTGATCATCGGCGCGGATCGCAACGCCAAGGACCGCCCGGATACGTCCACCAAGCCGAAACGCTCCGCACCGGCGGACGAGCTCACGGAGACCGCGACAGCACCCACACCGACCCCGCCGGTGCTGAACGGAGACGACCTCTCCCCCGTCGGTGCCGTCTACCGAGAGATCGCACCTGATCGAATCGAAGCCAATCCCAAGCAGCCGAGGCACGTCTTCGACGACGAATCGTTGGCCGAACTGGTCCACTCGATCCGCGAATTCGGGCTCATGCAGCCCATCGTGGTCCGTCTCGTGTCGGGTTCCGCTGGGGCCGGAGACGCAAAATATCAGCTCGTCATGGGCGAGCGTCGGTGGCGTGCAAGCCAGGCAGCCGGCCTCGAGTCGATCCCGGCGATTGTTCGGGAGACCGCGGACGACGCGATGTTGCGCGATGCATTGCTCGAGAACATCCACCGCGTCCAGCTCAATCCGCTCGAAGAAGCAGCCGCGTACCAACAGCTCCTCGAAGAATTCGACGTCACGCACGAGGAACTGGCCGCGAAAATCGGTCGGTCACGTCCGGTCGTGACCAACATGATTCGTCTGTTGAAGCTGCCGATTCCCGTGCAGCGACGAGTGGCGGCCGGGGTTCTGTCGGCCGGCCACGCCCGCGCTCTGTTGTCTCTGGACGCTGGGTCGGATGCGCAGGAGTCATTGGCGGCGCGAATCGTTGCCGAAGGTCTCTCCGTCCGCGCGACCGAAGAAGCCGTCACCCTCGCCAATCGAGAGGACGGGAAGAGCCCGGAACCGGCGCCCCGGCGCAAGCCCATTCAGATGCCGGGCCTCCAGGACGTCGCCGATCGCCTCTCGGATTCGTTCGATACGCGGGTAACGGTCAGCCTCGGTAAGCGGAAAGGCAAGATCGTGGTCGAATTCGGATCGGTCGATGACCTTCAGAGGATCGTCGAGATGATGGAAGCACAGAAGAAAAAGTAGCGGCGATTTTTCAGGACCAGTCATACGCGGTCGAAACGTCACTGTGACGTAGCTCGGTCGGAGGAGGTCCTGAAATCTCGAAATCTACTCGAAAAGTACTGTGATACAACATATTTGAATGATCGGCTCCACCCGACGGGTCAGACGAACGAATCGCCTATCCTGTTCGAGGGGCAGATCGGCTCCGATCGAGAATTCTCGCGGTGAACGAGAGCACGAAGGCTGAGGTAAGCGGTGTCGGCGATGGTGACCGGAGTGACGCTCGGTTCGTTCGAGCACTTGCCGACGCATTCGCGGCGATGCAGCTTCTGGGTCCTCGACCCCGCGTCGGAGAGTTCCTCGGTCGACCTCGAATTCGAGAACGAAGTATGGCTGTCGACCATCATGCTCGAATGGGGATCCTGCGGGCAGTTGCTGTCCGTCGACGGCAGGACGATCGGATGCGCCCTCTACTGTCCACCCCGCGCAGTTCCGCGGGCGACGACGTTCCCGACGTCGCCGGTCAGTCACGATGCAGTTCTGTTGACCCAACTCCGGATCGATTCGCCGGACGACGCGGACCTGCATTCGGCCACGCTGATTCAGGCGGTCGTGGGCGATCTCGTCAATCGTGGAGTTCGCGCTCTGGAGGCGTTCGGTATTCGGCGCAACGCCGACGATGCTGCGCCGGCGGTTCCGAACGCCACGGCGCAGCTGACGTGTTCGGCGTCGACGTGCATGATCGAAGCGGACTTCCTCGAGAAGGTCGGGTTCGAAGTGATTGCTCCCCACCACAGATTCCCGAGACTGAGGCTCGAGCTCGATCGCGATCACGGGTGGAAGCAGGATGTCGAGTCTGCACTCGAGCAGCTACTGATCGCGGCCAGCATCTCCGTCGTCGATATCGAGCAGAAGTCGACGGTCGGGGCGCGGTGACACCTCACCCACCGACGCGCTCGCGCGCGGTGGTTCAGGGGCGATCGGAAGCAGCGAGTTCCTCGGCGAGCAACTCGGCGAAGGTGAACGTTCCGGTCGGCTGATCGTCCTGACCGAGTAGGTACAGGCGCTTCACGGCGATCAAAATAGCTTCGGCGATGATGTCGCGGAACCGCGGGTCGCTGAGAACTTCGACGTCGGATTCGTTGGTGAGGTAGCCGAGGTCGATCTGGATGGTCGGCATGTTGGTCAGGCGCAACAGATCCCACGTGCGGCCATGGCTGCGGCAGTCGAGAAGCGGTGTGCGGGCGACGATTTCACGCTGCACGTAGCTGGTCAGTACTTGACCGATCATCGAGGTGGATCCGTGCGAGTTACCGAAGTGGAAGCTCGCGACGCCGTTGGCCACGGGGCTGGTGCTCGATGCGCAGCGCAACGAGATCATCAGGTCGGCACCCCAAGCGTTGGCCGTCTCGGCGCGGTCGGCGACCGAAGGATTGGTCCCGCGCGCACGGGAGAGGAAGGTTTCCATTCCGGTCGCGGCCATGCGGCCCTCGAGTCGGCTCGCCATATCCCACAGAATCTCGGACTCGGAGACGCGGCCGAACGTTCCCTCGACGATGCGTCCTGTGTCTGCTCCGCCGAGATCTGGATCGATGACGATGCGCTTGCCGGTCAACTGCGGTCCGGATTTGCGAACGAGTTCTTCCTCGCTCATGGCGTGCGGGGATCCACCGGTGACTCGCGTGCCGAGAAGGTCGAGAGAGCGCAGAGTCGCCGGTCCACAGATGCCGTCCGGGGAGAGTCCGATCTCGCGCTGGAACGAGGACAGTCCCTCGTGCGTGCGGGGACCGAAAAAGCCGTCGACGCGCTCGCTGTAGAAACCGAGGTCCTGGAGTCTCGTCTGCAACGAGGCGACGTCGTCGCCGTACAGCGGAGCGGACAGCTGGTAGATGAGGGTTCGAGCGCCGAGGCGGTACGACGCTTCTTTGAGTGCGCGATATGTGGCCGGGCCTACGACGCCGTCGACCAACAGACCGCGGTGCTGTTGGAACGCGCGGACGGCACCTCCGAGGGCACCGTCGAAGACGGAACCGGGGGCCGTCCAGTGGCCGTCGTCCATGGGACCGGGGGGAACTACCGCTTCGTGGAGAAAGCCGAGAGCCGACAGAGTGCCGCGGACCTCGGCGACGGCGGGTCCGGAATCGCCGTGACTGAGTTCCTGCATCCTCGACAAATCCTCTCGATTGTTCCGACGGCACTCACACCTTGCGGCTGATGTGCCGATGCCGAAGCATCGGCACATCAGATGATTGTCGCAGAAAGACTGGCTTCCGCTGCAATCCACACTGTGTGCAGGTGAGTCAGATAACGCCTTCGAGGTCCTTGAGCAGGGCGGCCTTGCCCTTTGCGCCGACAATTTGCTTGACCGGCTTTCCACCCTGGAACAGGATCATCGTCGGAATCGACATGACCTTGAAGTCGCGAGCGGCCTGCGGGTTGGCGTCGATGTCGAGCTTGGCGATGGTGAGCTTGTCCTTGTGCTCGGCCGCGATCTCCTCGAGAACCGGGGCGACCATCTTGCACGGGCCGCACCAGGTGGCCCAGAAGTCGACCAGGACGGGCTTCTCACTGGTCAGGACGTCGTCGGCGAACGACGCGTCGGTGATGGTGACAGTGCTTTTGTCGTCGGACATTTTCTATCTCCTCGATGTGGAAGTTCGGTGCCTGTCAGGCGTTGACGGCGTCGACCGGCTGGTCGGCGTGTTCGAGCGTGTTGCTGGTGATGTCGCCCTGCTCGGCCAACCACCGCTCGGCGTCGATCGACGCGGTGCAGCCCGTACCCGCAGCGGTGATGGCCTGCTGGTACACGTGGTCGACGAGGTCTCCGGCAGCGAAGACGCCCTCGACGGACGTGGCCGACGTGGGCGACGCGACCTTGACGTAGCCGGCATCGTCGAGCTCGACCTGTCCCTTGACCAGCTCGCTGCGCGGATCGTGGCCGATCGCGACGAACATTCCGGTCACGTCCAGAGTCGTCTTCTCGCCGGTTTCGGCGTGCTCGAGCGAAAGCCCGGTGACGCTGGCGTCACCGAGGACCTCGAGCACCTTGGTGTCGGTGAGGAAACGAATCTTGTCGTTGTTCTTGGCGCGCTCGAGCATGATGCGCGACGCGCGGAACTCGCTGCGGCGGTGCACGATCGTGACGCTGCGTGCGAAGCGAGTGAGGAAGGTCGCTTCCTCCATGGCCGAGTCGCCACCACCGATGACGGCGATGTCCTGATCACGGAAGAAGAAGCCGTCACAGGTGGCGCAGGCGCTGACGCCGCGTCCGAGCAACTTCTCCTCACCCGGGATGGACAGATAGCGAGCTGCTGCGCCCATGGCGAGGATGATCGCCCGAGCCCGGTAGGTCTCGCCGCCGGCGGACACCGTCTTGATCGGGCCCGTCAGATCGAGCTCCTCGACGTCCTCGGTCCGGATGTCGGCACCGAATCGCGCCGCTTGTTCGCGCATCTGTTCCATCAGATCGGGGCCCATGATGCCCTCGCGGAACCCGGGGAAATTCTCGACCTCGGTGGTGGTCATCAGCGCACCGCCGAACTGTGTTCCCTCGAACAGGATCGGCTCCAGCTCCGCCCGTGCGGCGTAGACGCCAGCGGTGTAACCGGCCGGTCCCGAGCCGACGATGATGAGATCGTGAACCTTGGGGGTACTCAATGCAGACCTTCCGATCATGTGCGGCGTATACGTGCAGTCGACAACCGAGTGTTCAGCGCACACGCCGGTCGACGTACATCTGGTCAACACCACCCTAGAGGCAGTTGTTCCCCGGTGAGAGATCTGTCAGCCGATATCGCGACGCGTCAGCACGTCCGGGTTCGCAGTGCTGCAGTCGTTGCCCACCGCAAGGGCGATGAACTGTGAGGGCTGTTCTCCGGCCAGGACGAGCAGCGTTCCGTCTCGGCCGTCGACGCGCACTCGACTCGATCCGAGAACGGTGGTGGCCGGATCCACGTCATTGGACTGCAGACAGGCAGCGAGGTCGGCCGGATCGGCCAATGCTCCGGGATCCCGCTTGCCGATGATGCCGAACGCGAAACCGGAGTCGAGGTCGGCGGAATCGAGCACCAGAGACGAATCCGGAGCCTGCGTGGGGTCGGCAACGATCGATTCGGGCTCGTCCGGAGTGAACACGGACGCCGCGACAGCAACCGATCCGGCCGTCAGAAGTGCTGCGGCAGCGGCGGTTCCGAGAACCATACGGCGTCTGCGCGGACGGAGCGGAACGACGACGTCCACCGGGGACGTCGATTGCTCGACCGTGTGCAGGGTGCGATCGATCTGTTGGGCGACGTCGGGCGGAATCGACAACGTCCCGGTGGGGTCCTCGCCCAACTCGTGCAGTCGAGCCGAGACGGCGTCGAGACCGGCGAGGATGCGCATCGAATCCTCGTCGAGGCGAACCAGTGGCCACAGTCGCCTACTGACGTCCTCGGGAAGTGCATCGGCATGCAGATCGGCGAGTAGCTCCGGCGAGAACGGGGCTTGTAGAGCGTCTGTGCTCGACGGCACGATCCTGCCTCCCTTCGCCGAGTCTGCTTTCTCTCTCACACGGTATAGACGCGAGGGGGTCAGATTCGGTTCCCTGCATCTTTCAAGTACGCGAGTTGCGTCGAGAGCTTGAGTCGACCGCGGGCGCATCGACTCTTCACGGTACCGGTGGGAACGCCGAGCAGGTCCGCAGCGTCGGCCACCGAATAGCCCTCCATGTCCACGATGACGACGGCTGCACGTTGATCGGGTGGCAACATCATCAGAGCCTGCCGAACGAGAATGCTCGTCTCCGTCTCGGAAATTCGATCCCTGGGAGATACGGGCTCGTGACTTTCGTTCTCGCTCAACGGAACCGACGGGCGTGCCTTGTTTCTGCGGATGCGGTCGAGGCAGGCATTGACGACTATCTTGTGCAACCAGCTTCGGACCGCGGCGTCGGCGCGGAACGACCCGGCCGTGCGATGAGCGGAGAGCAACGCCTCCTGCAGCGCATCGGAGGCGTCCTCGGGCGTGTAGCTGGTGCGCCGAGCCGTCAGCCACAGGTGTTCGTGGTGTCGGTAGATCAGCGTGGCGAAGGCGTTCGGCTCTCCGGCCGCATGAGCAGCCAGAAGCTCCGCATCCGTGCGCTCCCCTGGCGCCGAATCGAAACGTTCGGTCATACGAAAACGGCTCCCCCCGTATTAACGCATTGGGGGGAGCCTAGGCCATGAATACCGTGAAGTACGAAACGAGCCGGTATTGATTACCGAGTGCCCGAATTAGGTGTCGAAACCGATCCCGGAGATCGAGGTGGCGATGCGGCCACCCTGTTCGCTGAGACTGGTGATCCAGACGAGGACGTTCCCGGTCGGCTCCGCGTCGTTGAGGGCGATGTCGGTTCGGCCGTTCTGCAACGTGGCCTCACCGAGCAGCGTGGTGTCGCTCAGGCTGGGTGAGTCGTTCGGGGCCGACCGGATCTCGACGACGGTTCCCGGAGACGTCGATTCGATCCATGCGTTCTGCAGCGTCGAGGACGGGATGGACACGAGCAGGCCGACGCCGTTCTTGAGAGCCGGGAACTGCTGGAAGTACGAGTCGGTCGTCCACGCGGTGCTGGGGTCGTTGTCGATCACGTTGGACGCGGTGCTCGGGTTGTCGGCGGAACCCTGGGGTGAGAAGACGCTGACGTCGTCCAACGCCACCGGGCCACCGGCTGGAGCCGGGGGGGCCGCGGAATCGGCTGCGGGCGGTGCCTCGGCCGGAGTCGTGAGTCCGAAGTCCTGGGTGTCGAGCGGAGTTTCGGTGTTGTCACCTGCGATCGAGGTGAACAGCCAGAAGCCCGCGAACGCGAGCACGACGACCGTCAAGGCACCGAGTACCGCGATGGCGATGTTGGTGCGCATCGACTTCGCCTTCTCGGCGGCGATCTCCTCGGGGTCGGCGAGCGAATGGCCACTGGCACCCGGTGCGCGTTGGCCCAATCGCAGAGCCGGCATCAGATCCGTCTTGTCGTTGACCACAGCTGCTTGGTCGAGGACGTGCTGCACGGTGGCAGCGGTACGGATTCCGCTGTTCTGTTCCAGCGCCCGCACTGCGACGGCGGAGATCTCGAACGGAACGTCGGGACGAACCTGCCTGGGCTCGAGCGGGGCACCCTTGTCGTCGCGGTCGGCCGGACGCATACCGCCGACGCTGCGGGCCGGAGCTGCGTCGCCGGATACGACGGCACCGCCGGTGGTGTCGGACAGGGGCCACTTTGCGGTGATCAGGGCGTAGAGCATCGCGCCGAGTCCGCGGACGTCCGAACTGGGGTCGGCGTCGGCCAGTGTTGCAGGGAAGGCGAGGACGGCATTGCCGCTGGAGCTGATGCGCACGCGATCGGGATGATCGATCGACAGCGCACCTCCGCTGCGGTGCGCGGCCTCGGCCGCTGCGGCCAGCACCTTGATCGCGCGTGCCGCGCCGGTGGGTGCAGGCACGGTATCGGCCATCTCGCGCAGCGACCGGCCGGGAGTCCATTCCGCGACGACGATGCCGCCGGAGCTGCCACGCACCACGTCGAGCACGCGTGCGAGGCCTGGCGAATTGATCCGACCCAGACGCAGCGTGCGCGAGAGGATCGCCTGCGGTCCCTGAGTGCGGTCGTCGGTCGAGGCGGTGGATTGCTGGTCGGCGTCGACGAACGTCAACGCGACCTCGCGATCGAGCTTGACGTCGTGGGCCTGCCAGAACTTGAGGCCGCGCGCGCCGCCGTGCGGTGCCAGCAGTCGGTACCGTCCACCGGCAACGGAGGCACCGGGAATGAGCGTCGGGCCGCGGAGCGTGCGCCCGGGAGCGCTCGCCGGAGCCGCAGCAGTGTCGACGTCGTCGGTGGAAGACGAGTCGTCGTTACCGGGTGTGGCCGGTACGGCTGCGGTCTTCTCGGGATCCGCATCCGCCGCGGGCTTCGACTCCTGTGTGGACTTCTCGTCGTCGGTCTCGACCGGCAGATCGGCCTTGGAGATGGAGATCGTCTTGTCGGTCGGACGCGCCGCGAGGGCAGCCTTGGAGATGGAGACGGTCTTGTCGGCCGGCTTCGGAGCAGACTTGGCGGCAGCAGGCTTGTCGACAGCGGGCTCGTCGGCGGACTTTTCGACGTCCTTCTCGGGAGCAGGTGCCTTCGACTCGACTGCAGTCTTCGATTCGGGCGCGGTCTTCGCCGGCGTCTCGGCGGGCTTCGGAGTCTTGGAGGAAGAAGCCTCGGCCTTCACGGGCTCGGTGCGGTCCTGGGTGTCGACCTCGACGCCGCCGCTCGTTCGGTCGGCTTCGCTTGCTGGAGATTGTGCCGGCCCCCCAGCAACTTCGTCGTCGGTCACTGTCACTCCTTCAGGCGAATATGCCCCGTGTTGATCTACGAACGGTCGACCCTCATGAGCTTGTGCCCCCGGGTGCCGATGACCAGGGTACGGGAGCCGATCCCGCGCAGTGTCCCATGTGGGCTCGCTTCGAATAACCGGAATAACGCCGGTTTCTGCAGCGGCCAGATCTGCGTCCCGCGTGTCGGATCCTCCGCGGAACCTGCGGACGAGGCGGCTCAGGGCTACGGTGACCGCAAGAACTTCGGGAATCTTGCCGAACCAGAGGATCGAGAACGTGATGCCGAGCATTATGACGGCGTCGATCGCCACGCGGGCGAAGTTGCCGACCCAGCCGTTCATCATGGCGTCGAGCCCGAGGATCCGGTCGATCGCGAGCATGGCCGCGCCGCCGGCCAGTGAGGCGATGAGCACCAGCCAGACCGTCTTGCCGACGTTGGCCATCCGCAGGCTGCCCAGGCTCTTGTGCAGCAGGTATCCGCCGATGATCACGCCGACGGTGTACCCAAGGCCGGTCGCGGCGCCGAGGAGCAGCACCACTTGCTCCGGAGAGGACGCGACGATCGGCGCGAGCAACGACAGGCCGATCTTGACGGCGGTGATGCCGAGGATGATCCACGTCGGCGTCCAGGCCTTCTCACGGGCGTAGAAGACACGCAGGTGGATCAGCACCAGGGCGTACGGGATGAGGGAGAACGCGGACCAGCTGACGGCCTCGCCGAGTCTGGGTGCGACCTCGGCGAACCGGCCGAAGCCGTACAGCGCCTCGCCCACCGAAGGCCCCGCGAAGGTCAGGAACACCACGATCGGCACCAGCGCGACCATCGTCAGGCGGGTGGCTACCGACAGATCGTCGACGACGGACGGGGTGTCACCGTTGGCGGCGTTGCGGCTGAGTCTGGGCATGATCGCCGTCAGCACCGTCACGCCGAGGATGCCGTAGGGCAGCTGCAGCACGATCCAGGCCTGCGAGTAGATCACGTTGCTGGCATCGTCGGTGCCCGACGCGATCCTGGTGGCGACGATCAGCCCGATCTGGCTGATGACGACGTAGAGCACGATCGCGGCGGCCATCGCGCCGAACTTCTTGAGTCGCTCGTCGAATCCCCAGAGCGGGCGCAGGTCGATGCGTTCGCGGCGCAGGGCCGGGATCAGAGCGAGAACTTGGGTGACGACACCCGCGGTCACACCGAGGCCGAGAACGAGAATTTTGGGATTGCTCATCTCGATGGTGTTCGCGGTGATCTCGCCCGGGACGAAGGGGTACAGGGCGAACACCGCGAGCACGATGAGGTTGTTGTAAACCGGGGCCCAGGCGCCGGGCTTGAAGTTCTGCCGGGTGTTGAGCACGGCCGTGAGCAGGCCGGACAGTCCGTAGAACATCAGCGCGGGCAGCACCAGGTAGGTGAACGCGATGGTGAGGTCCTCGTTGACCTTCGGATCGCCGTCGAGCATCAGCCGCGCCAGCAGCGGGGCTGCGATCGTCGCCGCGAGCGCCACGGTTCCGAGGAGCGCCACTGCGATGGTGAAGAGGCGTCGCACGAATGCCCGCCCGCCGTCGGCGTCCTCCTGCTCGGCTCGGACCAACACCGGCACGACGATGGCTCCGAGCACGGCGCCGAGGACCAGCTCGGAGATCATGTTCGGCAGGATCGTCGAGACGGTGAACGCACTGGCCAGAGCCGCGCCGAGGGTGGCCGTCATGGCGACCTGCTTGGCGAATCCGGTGATGCGGCTGACCAGTGTCGCCACCGCGATCGAACCCGACGCGGCCAGCAGTGACTTCTGCGGCCGCGGCTCGGGCTGCGGTGCCGGGGCGGGCCCGCCCGGTGGAGTTGTCGTCGGCGGAACCGTTCCGGACGGTGCTGTGCTCGACGAAGGATAGGGGTAGTCCTCGTCCCGGAATCGCGGGATCATCTGCGTGACGGTGTCGTCGGCGGCCGGCTGACCGTCGAGCGACGGCGGTGCCGGGTAGGAGCGCAGCTCCGGCCGCGACTGCCGCTCCCAGGGGGCGGACCGCGGTGGCGTCGTGCGTCGGAACACCTGCGATGCAGGCATGCGTGACCGCGGCAGGTCGCCGTCGTACGGGACGTTGCCTGTCATGGTCTCTCGTACCCTTCGTCGGCCGGGTCGGGTTGACCTCTGAATCGGTGCCAGAGGCGTCGACCTGCAAGTAACAGTAGGAGAGCACCGGCGCAGGCGGTAATTATCGCCAGTGCCTGGCCGTATGCGTTCGATCGCACGGACACCGTCGAGACCTCACCGAGCCGGGACCCGTCGAGCGGCGTGACGGAGAAGTCGACCGACAGATTGCGCGTGTCGTCCACTTCGGCCGGCACGGTGATGGTCCGTGATCCACGGGCCGGAAGTTGGGTGACGCCGACGTCGCTGATCGTCATCTCCGGCGGCGCATCGACCCTGAGCAGCACGTTGACCGGGACCGGAAGGTCGTTGCGGGCGACGAGGAGCAGCGGACTCTGCTCCGAGGCGAGGGTGTAGACCCCGCCAGGGGCCAGCACGGTCACCGACCCGTAGATGGTGTCCAATCCGATGCGAATGGCGGCGAGTCGGTCGCGCGCCATCACGCCGGTGTCGTCACTGGCGGCACTGGCGCGACCGGCCGTCGACAGCGCTCGGAGCATGTCCTCGCGCAGCGGGGCGGTGTACAGGCGCGGGGTCAGCGCCGACTGCGGGTCCTCGACGAGTGACTGCATCAGAGTGTCGACCCGGGCGCTCTGCGATTGCACCAGGCCGATGGTGCCGGTATCGAGTTCGGTGGCTGCATCGATGCCGGTCACCGGAGGTCCGGACGTGGGCTCGGCGAGCAACTCGGCCAGTGGGCGCGGCGTGGCCAACCCCGAACGCAGCAGCGAGGACACCGTCGACAGAATGGCAGACGGTTCGTCGCCCCCCGCGGTCCAATACTGCGGGGGCGCGACGGTGACGGTGCGCCCGGGCCGATCGGTGCCGACGAGCGCATGGAAGTTCACAGCTCCGAGCGCGTCCTGCAGGCGCGCGGTACGCGAGTCGGTGGCGAGGTCGAAACGCTGCTCGGTGGGGGTCAGGGCGGGGGTGGACGGCGTGTCTCCGACGCCGGCCAGCGCCGCCGCGGTGGCGGCGTCGTACTGGGTGGCGGCCAGCGTCTCGGTCTGCTGGGTGTCCGATGGCTGGGTCGCGGACGAGACCAGCAGCGAGGTCGGGGCCGAGGTCGGCGGGCTGATGCTGTTATCGGCGACCAGTACGGTGCCGGT
>NZ_LVCU01000108.1:0-15197 GCF_001647185.1 Rhodococcus sp. EPR-147 | reverse complement strand
ATGCCGTCGACGATGTCGGCCGGGGCACTGACAGCACTGCTCAGCAGAGTGGCATCGCCGATGTCGGCCACCGCCCCCAGATCCGTCTGGGCGAACGGCATCGCCGTCACGCAGGTGCTCGACGCGATCGTCTCGAGTCGGGACAGCCACTCGGCTGCGGCTGCACTTCCGGTGCCCTCACGGGTCGTGCTGGCGGGATCGGCCGGGTTGTCGACGACGAGGTATCCGCGGGTCATGTTCGAGACGGTGACGAGCAGGTCGGGGTCCAGGCCGATACACAGGCTCGACGCCAGTCTGCCGTCGGGATCGAGGCCGGGTTGCGTCGCGAACTCGACGGCCTTGAGCAGGGTGTCGAGTCGCCCGCCGGTGGCGAGTTCGCCGGCGAGTTCGTCGTCGATCAGTCGCACGCGCTCGTCGATGGATCCGGGGATTCCGGCAGCGAGGCGAGGGATGTCGGCCAGCGGCCACAGGACCGTCATCGCCACGGGGTTGCGGGTGTTGGGGGGCAGCGGCATCGCGCCGGGAGCGGTCGGGTCCATCTCACCGGGGTTGCGGGGCAACCCGACGACCGGGAGCAGGAAGCGAGCGTCGTCGAGTCGTGCGGTTCCGCCGTACTCGGGGGTGCCGTTGACGTTGAGCAGCAGCGGGTAGACGCCTGGCACCTCGATTCCCAGTGAAGGTTCGGTGGTGCTGCGCAGCTGCATCGACATGTCGAACTGGCGGCTCTCGTCCTTCTCCAGTGAGTCGGCGACCGTGACGAAATCGCCCACTCGCTCGAATCGGTCCTGGTCGAGAGTCAGGGAGGTCCGCAGGCCGGCGGTGGTGTCGACGGCGGCAGCGGCCTGCATCCGGACACTGACGTCGTCGACGCGGCGGTCCCCGGTGTTTCTTACCGTGGCGCGCACGGTGACGAACGGGTCGCTGCTGGTGGTGACGGTGGAGGGGGCGACGGTCTCGATGCTCAGCGTCAGGAAGGGGTTGCCGTCCTGCGTCATCGGAGTGTCCGGAACGGCGCTGGTGGTGCCGGACGCATCGCCGACGGAGGAGTCGGGTTGGGCCGCGGCGTTCGGAAGCTGCGTGGGGACCAGTGCTGCGGAGCCGACCGACGGTGCCACCGCAAGAACGAACGTGGTCAATGCGGCGGCAGCGACCTTCCGGGCCCGCACGATCACTTCCCGCCGGGGATGGGTGCGCCCGAGTTGCCGCTGCTCATGTCCTCGATCAGACGGGTGGCGATGGCGGCGAGCTTGCGTTCGTCGGCGTAGGCGAGTCGAGAGGGCAGTTCGGTCAGCGGGACCCACGCGACCTCGGTCACCTCGAGGTCCTCGTCCGACAGTTCGCCGCCCAGGAATCGGAGCAGGTAGTGGTGGACGGTCTTGTGGACGCGTCGGCCCTCGGTGACGAACCAGTAGTCGATGCTGCCCAGCGAGGCCAGGACGGTGCCGCGGATGCCGGTCTCCTCGGCGACCTCGCGCATGGCCGTCTGCTCGGCGGTTTCGCCCTGCTCGATGTGCCCCTTGGGCAGGGACCAGAGGAGGCGTCCGCGGCGGTCGGTGCGGCCGATGAGGGCGGCGCAGCGCTTGGCAGGCGGCCCGTCGAGGCCGTCGACCACCAGGCCGCCTGCCGAGGTCTCGCGGACGGTCCGCAGCTTGGGTGCTTCGGTGTCGGCGCGTGCCTGACGCCGCCGCGGGTTGCGGCGGCTCCTGTTCGCACGTTCGGCAGCAGACACCCGATCCATACTAGTTGCCTGTGCGCACTCTTCTACCGTGCCGCACCGCGGGGTGAAGGCCGGGACAATCGATCGGCTCGGCGCAAGTAGGCTCTCCCACCGTGGCCGATCAGTCCCTGTCCTCCGTTTCCGCCGAGCAGACCGATGCCCGCCGGGAGAGGTTGCTGGCGGGAGCTGCTGTGACGCTGCGCGAACTCGCTCCGGTGTTGACTCCGCTGGGCGCACTGTTCGCCGCGGCGGGGCACGAGCTCTTCCTCGTCGGTGGCTCGGTGCGCGATGCAGTTCTCGGTCGACTCGGAACCGATCTGGATTTCACCACCGACGCCAGGCCCGAGGACGTTCAGGCGTTGCTGTCGGGCTGGGCGGACCACCAGTGGGACACCGGCATCGCATTCGGGACCATCAGCGCGGCCAAGGACGGCCAGACGATCGAGATCACCACCTATCGCACCGACTCCTACGACCAGGTCTCCCGCAATCCCGAGGTGCAGTACGGCAACAGCCTCGAAGAAGATCTCGTTCGACGCGATTTCACCGTCAACGCCATGGCAGTACGTCTAGGCGCGGACGGTGCCCAGGAATTCGTCGATCCGCTCGGCGGTATGGACGCGTTACTCGAGGGCGTTCTCGATACTCCCTCGGCACCGGAGGTCTCGTTCGGAGACGATCCCCTGCGCATGCTGCGGGCCGCGCGGTTCGTCTCCCAGCTGGGGTTCACTCTGATGCCACGGGTGCACCGGGCCATCGAGGACATGGCGGAGCAGATCGACCGCATCACCGCCGAGCGAATCCAGGTGGAGCTGGACAAGCTGATCCTCGGCGAGCACCCGATCGACGGCATCGACGTGATGTGCGAGACGGGCCTGGCGCAGCGGATCATCCCCGAGGTGCCCAACATGAAGCTCGAGATCGACGAGCATCACCAGCACAAGGACGTGTACACCCACTCGCTGACCGTGCTGAAGCAGGCCATCGATCTCGAGGACGGCGATCCGGACCTCGTATTGCGTTGGGCCGCACTGCTGCACGACATCGGTAAGCCCGATACCAAGCGAAACGAGCCGGGTGGTGGAGTCAGCTTCCATCACCACGAGGTCGTCGGTGCCAAGTTGGTGCGAAAGCGCATGCGCGCCTTGAAGTATTCCAAGAAGATGATCGAGGATGTCTCGCATCTGGTGTTCCTGCATCTGCGTTTCCACGGCTACGGCAAGGGTCAGTGGACCGATTCGGCCGTGCGGCGCTACGCCACGGACGCCGGCGAGCTACTGCCCAAGCTGCACAAGCTGGTTCGGGCCGACTCGACCACGAGGAACAAGCGTCGAGCCGCCGCGCTGCAGGCCACCTACGACGATCTCGAAGAACGCATCGCCCGTATCGCCGAGCAGGAGGACCTGGCGCGGGTGCGGCCGGACCTCGACGGCAACGCGATCATGGAGTTGCTGAACATCCCGGCCGGACCCGACGTGGGCAAGGCATGGAAATTTCTGAAGGAACTGCGTCTCGACCGCGGACCGCTCTCCCGCGAGGACGCGGAGGCCGCGCTGCTCGAGTGGTGGCCCACGCAGTAGGAGCGGCTGCGCCGCATGTGCACGAAACCTCGTAGCCTGCTACGAGTTTCCGCTCACGACGAGCGAAGCTCGGCCTTGACCAGATAGACGTTGTAGCTGTCCCATTCCGAGACGGTGAAGTACAGCTCGTTCGCCGTCGACCACGGGTGAACGAAGCCGCCGTAGGTCTTGGGGAACTCGGCGGTGTCGATCAGGGTGGTCGGTGCGGTCCACTGACCTTGCGGTGAATTCGATTCGCGCAGAACGATATCGCCGCGCAGCGGATCGAGATACGTCATCCGCCACAGGCCTCGGGCCTCGTCGTGATGGACCGACAGTTCCCCGGCCATACCGTCGGCGATGGGGGTGGCCTCGTTGGATCCGACGGGAGCCCAGGTGCCGTTCACCCAGTACTGGTAGGCGGTCTTGTTCAACACCTCGGCCTTCGGGACGCGGGCGAGCCCGACCTGTCCGGCGCGTCCGTTGACGGTGCCGAACATGTAGACGTACTCCCCCGCCGGAACCATCGTCGACACCTGGAACTTGGAGAAGCCGAAGACGTTGTCCCACTTGGCATGCTCGTCCTTGACCCAGGTGGAACCGTTGTCGTCCGAGTAGGCGATGCCGCCGTAGTTGGTCCACCACATGCCGGGAATCGTGCTCCAGCGCCTGATGGACATGTACGACATGTACTGCCGGTCGTCGATCGCGAAACCGGACGTGGGGATGACCGTCGTCTCCCAATTCTCTACCTTGCGCGACGGCAGCAGTTCGGCTGCATGACAACGGGAATCCTGCACCATGTAGTCCAGGGTCATGCCGTCGGACAGGTCGGTGTCGGTGCTGTGGCCGAGTGCGTTGGAACGCCAGTCGTCGCCGCCCACGACGCCGAATTCCCACCCTTTGCCGAAAGAATCGCCGAAGGCCACGGCGACCTCACCGGGCTTGCTCTCCCACATGATGCCGAGGTCGGTTCCGTTCACCTGCCAGCGCTTGTCGGTGCGGTTCTCCGATCCCGGTCCGGTCAGCTGGGAGACGACCTCGACGTTTCCGACGGCAGGTGCTCCGGGCGGCACCGTCGTGGGTCCTGGCTCCGCTGGGTTGACGGCGGACGCGGGCGGCGGCGTTCCCGGGGCAGCGGGGCCGGGAATCGGGATCGGAATGGTCTCGGGTTGCGGGTCGATCTCGATGCGCGGGAACGGCAGATGGTCTGCAGAGCCCGTTGCCGGCGTCGGTGCATCGGTGTCGTCGGTGAGATCGGGGCACGGGTCCGCACACGGGTCGGTCAGCGGTTCGGCCTGTACGCGGGTGTTGTTCGGGGCCGGATCGGGAACCGGTACGAGTTCCACCGACGGATAGGGCACGGGAATCACCACACGATCCGGCAACGGCGGCAGCTGTGGCGGATTGCCCGGCCCGATGGGCTCGGGTGGGTAGTCCTTGGGGTCGAATCCTGTTTCGCCACAGGAGTTCACCGGCGGAGGCGGCGCCGCGAACGCCGGTGGTGCAGCGAGAACGGCCGTACCTGCGGCGACCGCGAGTATGCAGCCGAGTGACGCCGAGCGGCCGTGCATGCGGTGCCCCCGTGTTCTCCGACGAAACCCATCGGTCCGATACGGAAAGATACACCACGTCAGCGGCGTGTGCGCCCGGTGTTCACCACCGCTGCGGCCAGGCCGAGGGCGTAGATACCTGCCCCGACGAACACCAGGATGTGCACGCTGGGGTCCTGGCTCAGATCGGTCGTGTCGGGGCCGACGGCGAAGGCCGCCGCAGCGAGGGCGGCGACGAAGGCGACGTTGAACACGGTGTCCTGCAGCGCGAAGACGCGTCCGCGATGGGCGTCGTCGATCTCGATCTGCATGGCAGCGTCGCCACTGAGTTTGACGGTCTGCCCGGCGATGCCCAGGAGGAAGGCTCCGATCAGCAAGCTGGTTTGCGTCAGGCCCGAGACGGCACCGAGCTGCGCCACGATGGCGAGCACAAGTGCGGCAGCGATCGTGCGGGTGCGTCCGAACCGGGGAACGGCGAAGGGGGTGATCAGGGCGGCGAGGAACATGCCGACCGCCGAGGCACCGACGGCGATGCCGAAGCCGGCAAGGCCGCCGGGCAGGGTGCTGCTCGTCGTTTCGCGGAGAACCAACACCATGATCAGAGTGTTGATGCCGAACACGATGCGGTGCGCGCCGATGCCGAGCATCGCGGTCGTGACACCGGCGGACCGCCAGACGGCCTGCGCACCCGATTTCAGCCCTTCAGCAACGTCTTTCAGTGGACTGTCGGTGCGGCTCTCGATGCCCGGGCCGAGGGATCGTGGTCGGAACCGCGCGGCGGCGAGCGCCCCGACGACCGACCCGGTGGCCGAGAGACCCACGGCGACACCCGAGCCGAAATCCCCGGCACCGATCACGCCGATCACCGCTACGGCGAGGCCCGCACCTGCCGCTGCGAAACCGGATCCGACGGTGGCCAGCACCGAGTTCATCGGTACCAGCCACGATTGCCGAACCACGTGCGGCAGTGATGCCGACGCTCCCGCGAGCACGAACCGACTGAGCCCTACGGTGGCCAAAGCCAACAGCAACAACGGTGTGGCGTCCTCCCCGGCGCACAGCAGGATTGCGGTGGCGACGATCAGCACCATACGAACGATGTTGGCCCACAGCAGGACCGATCGGCGATCCCAGCGGTCGAGAAGCGCTCCGGCGAACGGACCCACCAAGGAATATGGGACCAGCAGCACCGCGAATCCGGCCGCGATCTCGGCCGGATTGGTCGCGCGCTCGGGGTTGAAGAGAATGGCACCACTGAGCGCGGCCTGGAACAACCCGTCGCCGAACTGACCGGCGAACCGAATGGTCGTCAGCTTGCCGACCCCCGGAGACTCACGCAGTCGGGTACGGAAGGAAGCGTCGCTCACCGACGGGACTTTAGCCCCCGCCCGTCATGCGGAGACGGCGGGCGTCGAGGCTGTCCACCACGCCATCGTTGCGGCCGTGCCGTCGGCGAGTGGGGTGGGCTGTAGCCCGAGGATCGCCTCGCTGCGGCTCGAGTCGAGAAGGTAGGGATAGCGGAACTGGTAGAGGGTGTCGCCGAGCTCCTTCATCGGACCGGGTACCGCGCCCAGCAGTCGCAGTGCCCAGGCCGGAATGGCACCGACCTTCGGAGTCGGCAGATCTGCAGCAGCCGAGAACATCTCGATCATCGTGCGCTGCGAGACCGCGGGCGCGGTGGGGGCATGCAGGACGGTGTTCCACATCGACGGTGACGCCGCGGCCGTGAGCATGGCGGCTGCCAGATCCGGGACGTAGGTGAACGAGTGAGGAAGGTCGGCGGAGGCGAGGACGCGGACCGGCTTTCCGGCGAGAAGCGGCGAGATGACCCGCTCACCCATGTGCGAGGTGATCACCCGAGGCCCGTAGAAGTCCGACGCCGCGACGCTCACGGTTGGGGTTGCGTGCGCATCACGCGCGGCCAGAAGTTCGGTCCGCACTCCCAATTTTCGGAACGTCGCCTCGCGGGGTGAGTCCTCGCGTATCGGACCGTCGACCCGGCCGTAGGCGTACAGACTTTCGGGAAACGCAACGACGGTGCCCGCGGCCGCGTCGAGCACGCGGTTCTCCATGGCGACGAGCTTGTTCCGCCACACCGTGTTCTCGTAGGCGACGTGGGTGCAGTGGTAGACGGCGGTGGCTCCGTCGAGGTGTCGACGGAGATCGTCGGATTCGATGTCGACTGCGCGGCGTTCGATCATCGGGTGCTCGGGTCCGCTGCCGGATCGGGTGAGGACCCGTACCGAATGCCCCTGCGCAGCAAGCTGTTCGGCGACCGTCCAGCCGACGGGTCCGGCTCCGGTGACGACGTGAAGTTCGGTCATGATCGCTCCATTCGAGGAAAACGAGAGCGGTGCTCTCTGTTACGAAGAGTGTGCACCCACGGCGGCGATAAAGCAAGAGCACTGCTCTCTGAAAAGAGCAGCAGTTACAGTGGCAGCCATGGCGAGCACTCCCCGCACCCGAGCCCGCGCCCAGACCCTGACCGATATCACGCGGATCGGACGCGAACACCTGGCCGCCGACGGTGCCGCGGCCCTGTCGTTGCGCGCTGTCGCGCGGGACCTCGGTGTCGTCTCCTCGGCCGTCTACCGATATGTCGCCAGCCGAGACGAGCTGCTGACGCTTCTCGTCGTCGACGGATACACCGAGCTCGGAGACACCGTCGACGCAGCGGTGGCCGCGGCCGACGGAGCCAAGGAGAAGTTCCTGGCTCTCGGCCGGACGGTGCGGCAGTGGGGACTGCGGGAGCCGGCGCGCTACGCCTTGCTGTTCGGCAGCCCGGTGCCCGGCTATCACGCCCCTGCGGAACAGACCACCGGGCCGGGCACCAGGGTGATCACCACCCTGGTGGCCGTCCTGCACTCGGCGTGGCAGACACGTCGACCGGACGTCGAGACCGACCCGCCCGAGCTGGCGTCACTGCACGGCAGCTTCGAAGACATCCGTGCGCAGATGGAGATGGATCTGCCCGACGGGCTGATTGCACTGGGCGTCATGGTGTGGGCGTCGCTGTTCGGGGCCATCAGCTTCGATGTGTTCGATCAGTACGGGGCCACGACGTTCTCCAGCAGGGACGCGTTGTTCGAATACCAATTGGGACTCCTGGCGAAGATCGCCGGACTCGACCCATGAGGACTGGCCGTATCGCTTGCGCCACATCCGGCGGTGGGCGGTGCCACAATGACTAGCGTGGCAGCGCATGCGGAGGAACCCGAGGACCAGACGGCATCGGCCTTGCGAGATGTCCGTCCCGGCAGTCTGCTGGTGTCGTCCATCGAACTCGTCGAGCCCACGTTTCGGCGCACCGTCATCTACATCATCGAACACAACGATGCGGGCAGCCTCGGTGTCGTGATCAATCGTCCCAGCGAGACCGCAGTGCAGAACGTGCTGCCCAACTGGTCCGAGCTGGCAGCCAAACCGCAGGCGCTGTACGTCGGTGGCCCCGTCAAGCGGGACTCCGCCCTGTGCCTGGCGACGCTGCGGACCGGTGTGTCGATCGACGGTGTTCCCGGTCTGCGCCGCGTCGACGGACGAGTGGTGATGGTCGATCTCGATTCCGATCCTGCCGATATCGCCCCACTCGTCGAGGGCGTGCGCATCTTCGCCGGGTACTCGGGCTGGACCTTCGGGCAACTCGAAGGCGAACTCGACCGTGACGACTGGATCGTGTTGTCGGCCCTGGCATCCGACGTGATCGGTCCGCCGCGGATCGACCTGTGGGCACACGTACTTCGTAGGCAGCCGATGCCGTTGGCGCTGCTGGCATCTCATCCGATCGACGTCGACCGCAACTGAGAGCGGCTGCGCCGCACGTGAGCGAAACCTCGTAGCAGGGGTCGAGTTTTCGCTCACATGCGCGCAGCGCTCAGTGAGCGAAGGCCTGCGCGCTCGAGTGTCCACCTGACTTCAAGCCGGCGAGCACCTCGTCGATGGCGATGCACAGCATTCGGCCCAGGTCCGCGCTGAAGCCCTCTCGCACTACGATTCTGAGCACGGCGACGTCGGTTGCGTTGTCGGGCATCGTGTATGCCGGCACCTGCCAGCCGCGGGCGCGTAGTTCGTGGGAGACGTCGAAGACGGTGAACTCGCAGTGATCCTTCAGCATGAACGACAGGACCGGGATGGCCGAGCCGTCGGTGATCACTTCGATGTCGGGGTGTTTCGCGAGGTGTCGGCTGACGCGAACTGCGGTGTCGCGCAGCGCTTTCATGATGTCTGTGTAGCCGGATCTGCCGAGGCGTAGGAAGTTGTAGTACTGCCCGATCACCTGGTTGCCCGGCCGGGAGAAGTTCAGCGTGAAGGTGGGCATGTCGCCGCCGAGGTAATTGACGCGGAACACGAGGTCCTCGGGCAGGTCTTCCTTGGTTCGCCAGACGGCGAATCCAATTCCTGGATAGGTCAGTCCGTACTTGTGGCCGCTGGCGTTGATGGACTTGACCCGAGGCAACCGGAAGTCCCACACAAGCTCCGGGTACAGGAACGGTACGACGAATCCGCCACTGGCTGCATCGACATGGACCGGTACGTCGGGCCCGCCGCTACCCGCGATCTCATCCAGTGCAGCGCAGATCTCCTGCACCGGTTCGAGTTCTCCGGTGAACGTGGTGCCGAGGATCGCGACCACACCGATGGTGTTCTCGTCCACTGCATCTCGAACCTGCTCCGGGGTGATGACGTAGCGTCCGCGCTCGACGGGCAGGTACTTGGGTTCCACGTCGAAGTAGCGGCAGAACTTCTCCCACACCACCTGAACATTGCTGCCGAGCACCAGGTTCGGAGTGCCGGTACCTGCTCCCCTCGCTCGCCAGCGCCACTTGAGTGCCAATCCGGCCAACATGACGGCCTCACTGGAGCCGATGGTCGAGACCCCGGTGGCCGACGACGGGTCCTCCCGGTCGAGTCCGGGCGCGTGGAACAGGTCGGCGACGATGTTGACGCAGCGTTCCTCGATGGCGGCGGTGGACGGGTACTCGTCCTTGTCGATCATGTTCTTGTCGAACGTCTCGGCCATGAGCTTCTCGGCCTGCGGATCCATCCACGTGGTGACGAACGTCGCCAGATTCAGGCGCGAGCTGCCGTCGAGCATCAGTTCGTCGTGGATGAAGCGGTAGGCGGCGTCGGGATCGAGCTGTTCCTCGGGAAGTCTCAGTGCGGGTACGGGATTGGTGGCGAGGCGGCCGGTGTAGGCCGCAGAAACGATACCGTCGGCATGGATTTTCCTGGTCATCGTCTTCTCCCGTGATCGGCTCGAGTGACACCCAATCTAGTCCGCGACGCTGCCCACCGGGCTCTGTTCCGATTGCGGTCGTCGCGCGAGATGCTGGGCGATCACGGTGCACACCATCAGCTGAATCTGATGGAAGATCAACAGCGGCAGCACGATCAGTCCGACGGGTTGGCCGACGAACAGCACTGCGGCCATCGGCAGCCCGCTGGCCAGGCTCTTCTTGGATCCGCAGAACAGCAGCACCACCCGATCCTCGAAAGCGAAGCCCAGCCACTTGCCTCCGTACCAGGTGATCGCCAGCACCACGGCGAGCAGCGCAGCGCACACTGCGACGACGATGCCGATGCGCCACACCGGCACCGAGGACCACACGTTCTGGTTCATGGATTCGCTGAACGCGGCGAACACGACCAGCAGGATCGAACCACGGTCGACGAGCTTCGTCGGCGCGCTGTGCCGGGTGAGCCAGCCTGTCACCCAGGGTCGCATCAGCTGCCCGACGGCGAACGGAAGCAGTAGTTGCAGGGCGATGTCGAGTACCGAGCTGGGGTCGATGGTCACGGAACCGGTCGTGGTCATCAGGGCGATCACGAGCAGCGGGGTGACGAACACTCCGATGATGTTGGAGAACGAGGCGCTCACCACGGCACCGGCGATGTTGCCGCGGGCGATGGAGGTGAAGGCGATCGAGGACTGCACGGTCGACGGGACCAGGCAGAGGAACAGCATTCCGGTGTAGAGGTCGTCGCTGATCACGCCGGGGACGAGAATCCGCAGGGCCAGCCCGAGTGCCGGGAACAGCAGATACGTGCACGCCAGGATCACCGAGTGCAGCCGCCAGTGCTTGACGCCGTTCCAGGCGTCGCGCGGCGAGAGTCGAGCGCCGTAGATGAGGAACAGCAGGGCAATGGCGATGCGCGTCACCCAGCCCAGGACGTCCTCCGCTGTGCCGGTGGCCGGGAACAGGCTTGCCAGCGCTGCGACCGCGAAGATGCCCAACAGGAAGGGGTCCAGCACGGTATCCCGCAACAACTTCACTTGGCTAACTTAATCCACCGTGGCGTTGCGAGTGCGGGCGGTCAAGGTGTTGAGCGTGCCCGCGATCTTCTCGGCGTGCACGGATCCGATGGTGAGCCGATCCCCGTTGGCGAAGGTGACGAAGGCCGCGGGACCGGCGTCGGTGGCGACGGCGTAGTTCCCGCGTCCCTTGGCCCGCAGACCCCAACCGCCGAACTCCTTCGAAGGATCGACCGCCCGCACCGAGGCACCGGTGATCTCGTCGATGTCGTAGTCGAATGCCGCCATGCCCAGGCTCGAGACGAAGAGGCCGTCGCTGTCGATGTGCACGGTGAAGCGCAGCAGCGACAGAATCAGAATCGTCAGTGGGGCGAACAGGAAGATCGGCCACAGTGAGCCGGACAGCCAGCACGTCAGAGCGGCGCCGGCCAGAGAGACTGCCACGACGGTAATGCCGGCGACCCGGCTGGCTCCGACGTGGACCACCAGGGGCAACTCCGGGCTGCAGCGCGGAAGATCTGCGTGCGGCGGTGATGTGGCGTCGACGCGTTCGCGGTAGTCACGCAGCCTGGACGCACCGAACAACCCGGCCGCGAATCCGACGACGGTTCCCACCGCGATAGCCCAGCCGGGGATGGTCACGCTCCGTTCGGACGCCATGTCCAGTTCTCGGACGAGGGTCGCGATCTGCAGAACACCGATCGTTCCGACGACGGTCAGCCCGATGACCAGCATGGTTCGACGCATGATCAGCAGCACCCGAGTCAACGACGCGACGGCACTGCACCCACCGCCGACCAGCACGATCACGATCGCGAGGGTCCAGGCGTTGGAGAGTGGATTGGAGAAGTCGTCCGGTTCGGTGCCGCTGAAGTGAGTGGCGACCTGCTCGGGCAGACGGCCTTGCCACAGGTAGGCCAGGACGAGTCCGAGTGCGGCGACGACAAGGGGGACGGCAACGCCGAACACGACCCCGGCCGGGTCGAACGTGCGTAGTGCCTTCGCCTTCATCCGCTCAGCTCGGCTGGCAGGCGTCCTTGAGGCTGCACGAGATGCACGAGCTTCCGCATCCGTCCGCCTCGGCGGGTGGCGGAACGGCCGCTGCTGCGCGGGCCCCGATGGATCCGCCGGCTGCGGCGATGAACAGCGCGGCCACGAGGGCCACGACGACGCCGACGACGGCGGCGATGCCGTTCAGTGCGAGGGCGGCCACTGCGCCGATGGCCAGTACCAGCGCCGATGCGGCTGTCGTGGGACCGGCGACGCGATTGGCGAGGGTGAACGTCTCGTCGTCACGCATGGCCTCGGCGGTGCGGACACCGGCGAAGCGGTTGCGTGGGAGCCGACCCAGCAGCGACATGGCAGCGACAGCGCCGACGACGAGCGCGAGCACGAACAACACAACCGAGACGATGACCACCTGGCCAGGATACGGCGCAGCGAGGTCCTGGTACCAGGCGGGCCGCATCACACTTTAGGCTGGTAGGTGTGACCGATTCCGTTGAAGCACCCACCGAGTCCGCCCCCGAGTACCGCTACACAGCCGAACTCGCCGGGCACATCGAGGAGCAGTGGCAGGACCTGTGGGAGACACAGGGCACTTTCGACGCTCCCAACCCGGTCGGAACCCTCGCCGGAGACGTCCCGAAGGACAAGCTGTTCGTTCAGGACATGTTCCCGTATCCGTCGGGCAGTGGCCTGCACGTCGGCCACCCCCTCGGCTACATCGCCACCGACGTCTTCGCGCGGTATCACCGCATGCAGGGCCGTAACGTGCTCCATGCGCTGGGCTACGACGCGTTCGGTCTGCCGGCCGAGCAGTACGCCGTGCAGACGGGCACGCACCCGCGCAGCACCACCGAGCACAACATCACCAACATGCGACGCCAGTTGCGTCGGCTGGGTCTCGGGCACGATCGCCGACGGTCCTTGGCGACGACGGACGTCGACTTCTACCACTGGACACAGTGGATCTTCCTGCAGATCTTCAACTCGTGGTTCGACGCGGACCTCGGTAAGGCCAGGCCCATCTCGGAACTGGAGGCGGCGTTCGCCTCGGGTGAGCGATCTTTGGACGACGGCCGGTCCTGGGAGTCGCTGACCGTCGGTGAGCGCCGTGAGGTGATCGACGGGTTCCGTCTGGTGTACGAGTCCAACTCGATGGTCAACTGGTGCCCCGGTCTGGGTACGGTGCTCGCCAACGAGGAGGTCACTGCCGACGGACGCAGCGATCGCGGCAACTTCCCGGTGTTCCGAAAGAACCTGCGGCAGTGGATGATGCGAATCACCGCCTACTCCGACCGCCTGGTCGACGACCTCGAGTACCTGGATTGGCCCGAGAAGGTCAAGACCATGCAGCGCAACTGGATCGGGCGATCCCGCGGTGCACAGGTCTCGTTCTCGAACATCGAGGTGTTCACCACCCGTCCGGACACGCTGTTCGGTGCCACCTACGTGGTGCTCGCCCCCGAGCACGAACTGGTCGACGGGTTGGTTGCTCCCGAGTGGCCTTCCGACGTGTCCGACAAGTGGACCGGCGGAGCCGCCACCCCCGCGGAAGCCGTTGCGGCATACCGCGCGTCGATCGCCGCCAAGTCGGATCTGGAGCGGCAGGAGAACAAGGAGAAGACCGGCGTCTTCATCGGCGCCTACGTGAGCAACCCGGTCAACGGTGAGCAGGTCCCTGTGTTCATCGCGGACTACGTGCTGACGGGCTACGGCACCGGCGCGATCATGGCCGTACCCGGACACGATGTCCGCGACTGGGAGTTCGCCACGGCATTCGGTCTGCCTGTGCGCGAGGTCATTTCAGGCGGAGACGTCACCGAGGCCGCGTACGTCGGCGACGGCGCACTGGTGAACTCCGACTTCCTGGACGGCCTGCCGGTGGACGAGGCCAAGGCCGCCGTCATCGCGCGGTTGGAAGCCGACGGCACCGGCCGCGGCACCATTCAGTACAAGCTGCGCGACTGGCTGTTCGCTCGCCAGCGCTACTGGGGCGAGCCGTTCCCGATCGTCTGGGACTCCGAGGGCAACCCGCACGGATTGCCGGATTCTGCTCTGCCGGTAGAACTTCCGGAGGTCGAGAACTACGCACCGGTCTCCTTCGATCCGGACGACGCCGGCTCCGAGCCGTCCCCGCCGCTGGCCAAGGCGTCGGACTGGGTCGAGATCGAACTCGATCTGGGCGACGGGCTGCAGACCTACACCCGCGACACCAACGTCATGCCGCAGTGGGCCGGTAGTTCCTGGTACCAGCTGCGCTACATCGACCCCACCAACTCCGAGGCCTTCGCGGACCCGGAGAACGAAAAGTACTGGGTCGGACCGCGTCCGGAGATCCACGGACCCAACGATCCCGGCGGAGTCGATCTCTACGTCGGTGGCGTCGAGCATGCGGTGCTGCACCTGCTGTACTCGCGCTTCTGGCACAAGGTGTTGTTCGATCTCGGCCATGTCAGCTCGAGCGAGCCGTACCGTCGCCTGTACAACCAGGGCTACATCCAGGCCTTCGCCTACACCGATGCCCGCGGCGTCTACGTACCCGCGGCCGAGGTCGTCGAACGGGACGGCGGCTACTTCCATCAGGACCAGCCCGTCAACCGTGAGTACGGCAAAATGGGTAAGTCTCTGAAGAACTCGGTCTCCCCCGACGAGATTTTCGCCGAGTACGGTGCCGACACCCTGCGCTTCTACGAGATGTCGATGGGTCCGTTGGACACGTCGCGGCCGTGGGCGACCAAGGACGTCGTCGGCGCGCAGCGGTTCCTGCAGCGGGTGTGGCGACTGGTACTCGACGAGGTGACCGGCGAGGTCCGCGTCACCGACGACAAGCCCACCGAGGACACACTGCGCGTGCTCAACCGTGTGATCGATGGTGTGCACGCGGATTACGCTGCGCTGCGCGACAATACGGCCGGTGCCAAGCTCATCGAGCTGACCAACCACATCACCAAGGCGTACCCCGACGGTGCTCCGCGTGGGGTCGTCGAGCCGCTGATCCTGATGCTCGCTCCGCTGGCTCCGCACCTGTCCGAGGAACTGTGGAGCAAGCTCGGCCACGAGAAGTCGCTGGCACACGGTCCCTTCCCGCGCGTGGAGAAGAAGTGGCTCGTCGC
>NZ_LVCU01000107.1:0-10174 GCF_001647185.1 Rhodococcus sp. EPR-147 | reverse complement strand
AGACGGCACTGGCCGACGAGAAGATCGTCGCCCTGCTCGACGGCAAGGCCCCGACCAAGATCATCGTGATCCCGGGTCGAATGGTGAACATCGTCCTGAAGTAGCCCCCGCCGAACTCGAAGTTGTGGATGAAAATCTGGCGATTTCCGTCCATAACTTCGAGCTCGGGGCTTTAATTTGTTCCATGTCACAGGTCGGTAAAGGATTCGTGGTGAGGCTGGTGGCCTCCGTCGTCCTGGTTCTGGGATCCGTCACACTCGTGAGTGTCCCTGTTGCACAAGCAGATCCGGGGCCCGGCTCACCGATTCCGGCCGACGATCCGTTCTACGATTGGGACGGCGGGCTGGACGTCTCCCCGGGAACGGTGCTTCGGTCGAGGCCCATGACGTTCCGAACGCCGAACCAGCCGACGCCGGTCACCGGTAGCCAGGTTCTGTACAGAACTACCGACCAGCAGGGCGAATCCGTCGTCACGGTCGCCACGGTGCTGCGCCCTTTGGTCCCCGGGCCGACGCGAATCGTGTCGTACCACATGGCATACGACGCCCTCGGGTCCCAGTGCAATCCCTCGTACACCCTCAGCGGCGGGTCCACGAGTCCTATTGCCGGTGCGGAACAGGTGGTCATTGCCGGTTATCTCGCTGCCGGTTACACCGTCGTCGTGCCGGATTACGAGGGCGAAGAACTCGAGTGGACGATCGGACGGCAGTCGGGCTACGCAGCTCTGGACGGCGTTCGCGCGGCACAGTCTTTTCTGCAGCTTCCGTCGAACACGCCCGTCGGTATGGTCGGATACTCCGGAGGCTCCGTCCCGACGCAGTGGGGTGCCGAGATTGCCCCCGAGTACGCACCCGAGCTGAACCTCGTCGGAGCGGCGGCCGGCGGGCTGCCCGTCGACCTGGCTCACAACCTGCCGTACGTCAGCGGAAGCAAGGAGTGGGCGGGCGTCATTCCGGCTCTCATCGTCGCCTACCAACGCGCCTACGGTCTCGACCTGGACGATATCATCTCCGACTACGGTCGCCAGGTGATCGATCAGGTCGATCAGGAGTGCATCGCCCAGTTCGCCGACGACTACCCGACGCTCACCGACGCGTCGATGGTCAAGGCTCCGTACACCTCCATGCTCGACGTACCCGAGGTGGTGGCGGCGATCGACGACAACATCATGGGTAGCCAAGGCACTCCGCGGACGCCGATGTTCCTGGCTGTGGGGCAAGCCGATCCGATCGGCGATTCCGTCATGATCACCGCGGACGTACAGGGACTGGCGTACGAATACTGCGGCCGGGGCGTCGATGTGCAGTACGCGCAGTACGACGGCTTGTCGCACAGCGAAGCCTTCCCGGCTTTCGAGGCCCAGAGTCTGCAATTCCTGACCGAGCGGTTCTCCGGTGGGCCGACGCGGAGCAACTGCGGAACCATCCCGCCCGGAAACAGCCTGGCACCGACTCCGTAGAACCCGGGTGGTTCTGTCAGATCGCGCCCAGATCGGCCGACAGCCAATGCTCCGGCTGCAGGTAGAACACCACGTTCTCTTCGTGCTCACTGTCGGCCATCTCGAGGTAGCCGTCGACCTTCTCCGGCGGCAGATAGCGCGCTGCCATGGTGCGCAGTAACTCCGGTGTACTCGGCTGTTCCCGCGCAACGGATCCGTCGACCGAGACGTACCTGATCCTCGGGTCCGACTGCTCGACCATCAGCGTGAATCGACCTGCAGCTCTGATTAATTCGGCCTTCCTGGACGTCTTCCCGGTGAGGACCCACGCCTGGGCACCGGGGGTGTAGTCGTACCAGATGGGGACAGTCAACGGACCACGATCAGGGCCTGCAGCGACGGACAGCGCGGCGATGTGAGGTTCGGCCAGAAATTCTTCGCGTTCTGCCTTCGACAGTGCCATGAAACAACCGTAGGACTTTCGCAGACCAAGTTCTAGACCTGAGACGAACCCTCGGGCCGGGTGACGTCAGGGCGTCCTGGTCGAGATGCCGGGCATGAGTAGTCGGAGAACGCCGTCGGCAACGTCGATTGCCGATTCGTTCGGCCGCGTCAAGCATCGAAACAGGACGTTGTTGGTCAGCATGACTGCCGCCTCGATCGTCGGTGCCTCGTCGCTGAACACGCCGGTTTCGCGTCCGCGTTCGAGGATCGGGACGACGGCGGCAGGTAGGTACAGGTTCTCCATCACGGTCGTGATCGTGCTCGGCTGTTGGAACTGCTCGAAGCTGAGCGCGAGGAGCATCCCTGTGCTCATCGCGCGGTTGTCGATCACGAACTCGCCCACCGCAATCAACGTGCGCGGCAGAGCGATTGCGGGCTCGACGCCGAGGCGTTCGTCGGCTCGGCGCAGCCGTAGGACGCGATCGAACTCGGGTTTCAGTGCGGCGACGATGATGTCTACCTTGCTGGGAAACAGGCGTCGGAGATCCTCGACTCGAATCTTTGCAGCTGCGGCGATGTCGGCGAGCGTCACCAGGAAGTATCCGTTGTCGAGGAAGAGCGCTTCCGTGGCCGCGATGACGTCGGCCTCCAGGTCGGGGCGGAGGGACGCGGCATCGTCGAGCACGTCGACGGGGTCGGGTTCGGTCGAGTTCCGATCGGAATGCACTGGGTCGACGGCCCAGCGCAGGATCGAGGTGACTGCCTCGGCTACCTCGCTCGTGGCAACGGAACCGGGCGTGAGCATCTCGCGAAGAGCGTAGCCGTCGAGAAGTGCGCCCAGGGCAGTGGACAGGGACGTCAACGACAGCGGCCGACGCACGGACCCGCCCTGAGCTTGGATGGCCCGACCCACCATGGTGCGCAGGTCGGCGTCCAGGCGCTCGAATTCGGGGGTGACGGCTTTGCGCGCCCCGTCGTGGTCGCTGGCGAGCAGGGTGGCGACCAGGCGCCGACGCATCAGGCCGGAGGTCAGGTCCTCGAACAGGGCGGACACCGGCGCGGCCGCGTCTCGCAGCCCGGCAGGCGGGTCGATGGGCGTCGTGCCGGTGTAATTCACGGTGAGGTTGTCGAGAAGATCCGCCACGAACGCTTCTTTGCCGCCGGAACCTCCGCTGCGGGAGTTGCCGGGGTAGGTGTTGTGGAACGTTTGATGCGACAGCCCGGCACCGTCGACCACCGCCGAGATGGACAGCGACCGGGCGAGGTCGGTCATGTCCACGTCGTTCAGGAGCCGGTATCCGGCGTGGAGAAATTGTTCACGCGGGACGGGCCTAGGGTTCAACGTCAACCGCCTTCACTGGACTTCACAGCACCTGAATGGATCACGAACCATAGCAATCCAGTGGCCGAGCTCGCAGTGTTTAGTTCTAACTACATGTCTGTGTAGTCGTAACACTCGAATCGATCTTGTTCTCGAATTGGTTTGTGTTGCAGGGGGTTCGCGGGCCGTGGTCGGATACTCATCGGCCTCAAGGCCGGTATCTCGAGGAGGACCCCATGGTGTTGATCGATCGTCGACCCCAAGTCCAGACGCGCGTCGCAGTGCCCGGGACAGTGCGCAACCCTCTCGGCCCGAGGCCGCCCGTCACCCGTTCCACTCTTGCATCGGGGCGAGTCCAGGGCCGACGACCAGCGCCGACGTACGCGTCACCCGGACTGACCAAGCGTGAAGTTGCAGTCCTGAAAGTCTGGTTGGACTGCGACTCCAAGGTCGAAGTCGGTGCGCGCCTCCACATCGCCTTGGGAACCGTCAACACCCACCTGACACGAATTCGAGACAAATACTCCCGCGTCGGTCGGGCAGCGCCGACCAAGGCGGCACTCGTCGCCAGGGCCCTGCAAGCCGGCATAGTGAAACTCGACGACCTCTGAGCGACGAAGGTCGGCGGGGTTGATTGCAGGCAACGTGCGTAGCCGAGGGGCCCACGCAAGTCGTCTGGCCAACGAACTACCAGACTCACGCCGAACCCTCTGTTGTGAGCGGAAACTCGACCCCCACTACGAGGCCGGAGTGGAGCCTGCGCAACGACCGAGAGGACTTTCGCTCACCTGGTGCGCAGCACCACTTCTGTGGGATGTGCGTCGGCAGGCGTATCGATGGCATTGCGTACCGCACGGGCAACGGTACTGGGCTGCAGGAACCTCGAGCCGTCGTACTCCCCACCCTCGTGCGCGACGATCTCCTGCTGCATTTCGGTGTCGATGCGTCCGGGATGCACCGAGGTCACGCGTAACGACGGTTCCTCCTGTCGCAGTGCGTCTCCGAACGCCCGGAGCGCGAACTTGCTCGCCGCATAACCGCCCCACCCTGGGTTCGCGCGAATGCCGGCACCCGAATTGATCAGCACCACATGGCCTTTGGCAGTGCGCAGTGCAGGGAGCAGTAATCGAGTGAGTTCGACGACGGCGATGACGTTCACCTCGTACTGGCGACGCCAATCATCGGCCGTCGACTCCTCGACCGTCCCCAGCGCCGCGACTCCGGCGTTGTGCACCAACACATCCAAAGAATCGATGCCCGACGCGGCCGCCGCAACCGCGTCGGGATCGGTCAGTTCCACCGGCCACGGGGTAGCTCCTGCCAGTTCCGACGCGATCGGCTCGAGAGACTCGGCCGATCGTCCGCCGAGCAGGACGTGGTGATCCGGGGCGAGCAGTCGGGCGATGTGGGCCCCGAGGCCACGGCTTGCTCCGGTCACCAACGCAGTACGAGTCATGAAAGCAGGTTACTCAAAAGCTCATACCGGCTTCGGCTGCCCAGGTCCGGGTGGTGTTCGCTCCGTCGAGTTCTTCACGAATGATGTCCGCGTGTCCCGCGTGCTGGGAGATCTCGCGCAGAATGTGCAGCACCGTGAATCGTGCGCTCTGCCAGATGCGTTCGGGTGCCCAGGGTGCCGTCGGCACCGGGACCGACAGGTCGAGGTCCAACGTCTCGAGCGCAGCCGAGGTGGAGGCCGCCACCTCGTCCCATTCGGCGATCAACCCCGCGACGGTTTCGTTCTCGGCCATGACGTATTCGCCGCCGGCGCTGGCCATGTCGAATTCCGCGTTCTCGTCCAGGTCGGCGATCACCTTCATCCAGTGCCGTTCGTTGCTGATCACGTGATGCAGCAGCCCGCCGAGGGTCAACTCGCTCGTGGTGGTGCGGGTGCGCGCCTGCTCCTCGGTGATTCCGCGGACGGTGATGTGAAAATTGGCGCGTTGTTCGTCGAGCATCTTCACGATGTCGGTGTTCGCGGTGGTCATTGTTCCTCCTGGTGGTTGGTGATGTTCACAGTAGGAGCGACCGAGGACAGGTTCGGTCCGCAATTTCAAACGAGCGGAATGTCGCCTGTGCACGCAAACTGTCTGCATGGGCGATCGAGGTTTCACTTCCACGCAGCTGGCAGCGCGCGCGGCATATCTGCTCAGGGGCAACGACCTGGGCACCATGACCAGTGCGGCTCCGCGGCTGTATCCGCACATGTGGAGCTGGGATGCGGCGTTCGTCTCCGTCGGACTGGCTCCGCTCAGCGTCGAGCGGGCCGTGGTGGAAATGGACACCTTGCTCTCCGCGCAGTGGAAGAACGGCATGATTCCGCACATCGTCTTCGCCAACGGTGTCGACGGGTACTTCCCCGGGCCGGCCCGGTGGGCCACCGGCACGCTCGCGTCGCACGCACCGATGAGCCCGCAGACCTCGGGCATCACCCAACCGCCGGTCCACGCGATCGCGGTGCAGCGCATCCTGGACCACTCCAAGCGCCACGGACGCACGACGCGTGCCGTCGCTGAGGAGTTTCTCGATCGCCGCTGGGGTGATCTGGTGCGGTGGCACCGCTGGCTCGCCCAGGCCCGCGATGTCGACGACAACGGAAGAATCGCGGTTTTCCACGGCTGGGAGTCGGGGATGGACAATTCGCCACGGTGGGATTCGGCCTACGCGAATGTGGTTCCCGGAGAGATGGATCCGTACTTCCGGGAGGACAAGGCGGTCATCAGCGACGCTTCCCAGCGGCCCAGCAATCTCGAGTACGACCGCTACATCTGGCTCGTGGAGGAGATGAAGCAGGTCGGGTACGACGACGACGCATTGAAGACGAAGATGAGCTTCGCCGTCGAGGATGTGTTCGTCAGCGCCATCTTCGCGGTGGCATGCGATGTGCTCGCGACCATCGGCGAGGACCATTCGCGTCCTCACTCCGATGTTCGGGAGCTGCGGTCGTGGGCGGAGAAGTTCCGCACGGGAGTGATTGCGACGACCGACGCGCGCTCCGGCGGGGCCCGCGACTTCGATCTGCGGACGGGCCAGTGGATCGGCACCGAGACCATCGCGATGTTCGCGCCGTTGCTGTGTGGCGGCCTGCCCCGCGAGCAGGAACGCAATCTGCTTCGGATCTTCGAGGGCACGAGATTCTGCGGTCACCCGGATCTGCGGTACGCGGTTCCGCCGTCCACGTCGCCCGTCTCGAAGGATTTCCGTGCCCGTGAGTACTGGCGCGGGCCGGTGTGGCCGGTGATGACGTGGCTGTTCTCGTGGGCATTCGCGCGTCGTGGGTGGTCCGAGCGGTCACTGTCGTTGCGCGACGAAGGCCTGCGCCAGGCCAGCGACGGCAGCTTCGCCGAGTACTACGAGCCGTTCACCGGCAAGCCGCTCGGCAGCATGCAGCAATCGTGGACGGCCGCGGCCGTACTGGACTGGCTGGGGTAGCGCGAGATCAGCTGAGGTAGCTGTCGACCAACGGGCCGACGACGTCGAACGAGGTGGCGTCGGGCACGAGGTACTTGGCGACGGTGCCGCAGACGAAGGGATGCCACGCGGAACCGGAGTCTGTCCCCAGGGACGAGACGGCCAGGATGTCGCCGAAGTAGATGCCGGGTAGGTGGCGCTGAACGAGTTCGTCGTTGTGCGAGGCGACGGCGAGCAATTCTTCGACATGGCTGCGATCGATCTCGTCACCCATGGCGGCGAGGAGATCGGCACCCTCGGCGCGGGCCCGGACAGGGTCGCTGTCGAGCAGCGTCAGTGCGCCGACCGTGACGCCCCGATTCTGCAGTTCGACGGCGATGGCGTGAGCGAGAACTCCACCGAACGACATGCCGAGGAGGTGGACGGCGCCGTCGGTCTGGATGCGAACGATGTCGTCGGCGTACTGCGCCGCCAGTGCCGCGAGGGACTCCGCGCGCTCACCGGACGCGGGTACCTGGACGCCGTAGATGGGGCGGTCGTCGTCCACGTGAGCGGTCAGGCCCGCGTAGCAATCGACCAGACCCACCAAGGGGTGGATGCAGAACACGGGGTCGAGGTGTCCGGTGGTTCGGATCGGTGCGATTGTCGGCACCGCGTAGTCGGACGGGTCGAGCTCCGTGAGAGCCAGATGCGAGAGATCGTTCACGACAGTCATGGGTGCGCCTCCGAGCCAAGAGATGTAGTTCGTGTTTCCATTGGACTTGTTTGTTCGTGCCGACTCTGGGTATGTCGCCATCGGCAGCGTGAGTGTTACCCACGTCTCATCACCGACGACTCAATCACGTCTGTGTACAGAACGCATTAGTGACTGTTCACCATTGAGTGCCCAGGTCCGGGCCCCTAACCTCACCCGGGTGGTCTTCTCCCGCACGCTGCGTGCCCTGTTCGGATTGTTCTCGGTCGGCGTCATCGCCTGCGCTGCGCCCGGCATCGCGTCCGCTGTTCCGCAGGGTCCGGACGTCTCGTCGTGGCAACACATCGACGGCACCGCGATCGACTGGCATGCCGTCAAGGCTGCGGGCCACGGCTTCGCGATGGTCAAGGCCACCGAGGGGCTGGATTACGTCAACCCGTACTTCGTCGAGGATTCCATCGTCATGCGCACGGCGAACGTGGCGCGCGGGGGGTACCACTACGCCGATGTGACGTTGTCACCCGAGCTGCAGGCCGCGTACTACTCGGCACTGGTGTTGGGCATCAACGGACCGGGCGATCTGCCGCCGGTGCTCGACCTCGAAGATGCCAAGGGCAGGTCGCCGGCCGAGGTGATCGATTGGACGCACCGGTACCTCGATACCGTCCAGACGCTGACCGGACGTCAGCCGATCATCTACACCTATCCCAACTTCTGGCGGACGGCGATGGCCGACACCCACGAGTTCAACAACTATCCGCTGTGGATCGCCGACTACGACGACGAGCTGGGGCCGCTGCCCGGCGGCTGGACCGAATGGCTGTTCTGGCAGTTCACCGATCGCGGCACGATTCCCGGAATCGACGGGCGAACCGACATCAATCACTACGCTGGCACGCCGGAATCACTGCGAGTACTCGCTCGCTGGTGACGTTCCTCCAACTGCACGGCTGCGCACTCCGTCACCAGGGCACGCGCGTATGGTTCCACGACCACAGGGCTCCCGTGGGGCCGTCGTCGGCGAGGAGGGCGAGACGGACCACTCCCGTAGCCGCCTCGGCCGGGTCTCCGCCCGCCGACATGCCCGCGACGAGGTTGGTGTGGCGCAGCCCGGGTGCCAGGGCGTTGACCTTGACCTTCTCGCCGAGGGTCTGAGCGGTCAGCAGCGTGACGGCGTTGACGGCTGTCTTCGAGCTTCGGTAGGCCACGCCGCCGCCCTTCACTCGTTCCCAGTCGAACTGTGGGTTCGGGCTGCTGTTCCAGGTCAGGGATCCGGTTCCGCTGGACACGTTGACGATGCGTGGGTGCGCGGACCTGTGCAACGCAGGGAGAAATCCCTGAGTGACGGAGATGAGACCGAAGACGTTGGTCTCGTACGCAGTACGCAACTGCTCGAGCGTGGTGCCGACGACGTCGTCGTTGCCTGGGTTCACCCCGGCGTTGTTCACGAGTATGTCCAGTTCGCCGACCTGCTGCACGGCTGCGGCGACCGAAGACGGGTCCGTGACATCGAGCTGCACGACGCGCGCGCCCGAGCCCAGTTCTGCGGCTGCGCGTTGCCCCTTGTCGAGATCCCGCGCTCCGATCCATACGTTCACGCCGAGAGCCAGTAGCTGCCGCGCCGTCTCGAGACCGATGCCACTGTTCCCTCCCGTCACCAGAGCCACCGAGTTCGGCGCGGGCGATCGGATTTCTGCGGGAAGACTGTCGACGACGTTCATGTTTACTCTCCAACTCCAACGATGTAGTTGGAATGCTACCTCTCGAGCGCGGGGAAATTCCAACTCAGAAGTTGGTATTCTCGGCGGATGGCCTGGGACACGGACGGGACACGGCGTCGACTCCGTGATGCCGCGCTGGTGGAATTCGCAGCTCACGGGTTCGAGGGCACGACCGTCGCATCCATCGCAACTCGATCAGGCGTCAACAAGGAGAGGCTCTACAGCTACTTCGGCGACAAGAAGGCTCTCTGGGACCTCGTCCTGGCAACCGAGTTGGAGCGCCTTGCGACCGGCGTCGAACTCACAGGGGTCGACTTGGACGACATCGGCGAATTCGCCGGAGCGACGTTCGACTATCACGCATCTCATCCCGAACTGGGCCGCCTGCTGCAGTGGGAGGGTCTCCAGCCTGGCCCGCCGGCTCACGCGGAGGTGCGCACGACGCACTACCGAGAGAAGGTGGCGCGTTTCGCCGACGCCCAGCGACACGGCCTCATCGATTCGGAGATCGATCCTGCGCACTTGGTGTTCACGCTGATCGCGCTGGCCGCCTGGTGGCAGACCGTCCCGCAGCTCGCCGAAATGATCACCGGTGCTGGACCCAACGACCAGCAGGCACGGGCGGCACGTCGACGCTTTGTCGTGGAGGCAGCGAGGCGAATCGCCGCACAACCCGGGTCGTGAGGTGAAGCGTGACGCCTGGGCACTCGACCGATTCCAGCGCACCATCGATGGAGGTAAGTGAATGGAACCGCAGCCGTTCGTACTCGCAACGCCCGACGTACTACGCGAACGTCGAGAATCGTTCGACGTATATCGGGCACCCGACACGGCACCCGGCGAAGACGCTCCTCGGCCCGCTGTTGTCTTCGTCCACGGTGGTCCGCGTCCGCCGGGCGTCGAATGGCGACCCCGAGATCAACCGGTTTTCGTGGGATACGGATCCATCGCTGCGGCAGCAGGTGTCGTCGGTGTCGTACTCGAACATCACATGTCCTCGCTGGCCGAGTGTGCTGCGGCTGCCGATGAGATCGCCATCGGAGTCGACCAGGTTCGACAACTCCCCGGAGTGGATCCCAATCGAGTTGCGCTGTGGTTCTTTTCCGGGAGCGGGCTGCTCGCTGCCGACTGGTTGAAACACCCTCCGG
>NZ_LVCU01000106.1:0-11584 GCF_001647185.1 Rhodococcus sp. EPR-147 | reverse complement strand
CGCCGTATCGGATTCGGGAGCACTGCCGATTCTGCTCACACGTGTGGGCCGCGATCGCCCCGAATTCGTCTCGGGGGTGAACGCTTTCGTCGAGGCTGCCCACGCTACGAACCTAGACATCATCGACGTACCCGACGTACCCGACGGACAACACGGATTCGACATGCTCGATCACACCGGCGAATCGCGTGATGCCGTCAGCCGTGCGATGGCCTGGGTCGTCGCACGGCTGATGGCAGATACGGCTGCCGACTGAGCGCCCCGAGGACGCCTGACACAACCGAAGCGCCCGCAGTCGACTGTCTTCGACCACGGGCGCGTTCCGATCGATGCGAAACAGCTATGGCTACGCCGACTTCCACACTGCGACGACGGACGGCCGAGGCTGAGTGTCGCCGCCGTCGGGCCAATGCGAGATCGGTGCGTCGGCGGTGGCATCGTCGCTTTCGCCCGGGTGCTGCACGCACACCACGACCCGCTCGTCGGAGACGATGGGACCGCAGGTCTCGCCGCCCGCGGGAACCGTCAGGAACTGGCGGGTCTCACCACGGCGTGGGCCGTCGAGCACCACGGCGAACAGGCCGTCGTTGGAGTCGAGAGCGTTTCCGTCGGTGGAGACCCACAGGTTGCCCTTCGAGTCGAACGCGAGGTTGTCGGGGCACGAGATGGGGCTGACCTGACTCTTGTCGAAGCCGCCGAAGTACGTGTCGGCCTCGTTCGGGTCACCGCACACCAGCAGCAGGTTCCAGGTGAACGACGTGCCCGCGTGGTCGTCCTCGAGCTCGAGCACCTGGCCGTTCTTGTTGGTGTTGCGGGGGTTGGCCTCGTCTGCCCCGGCTTTGCCCTCGGTGCCTCGGTTGGCGTTGTTCGTCAACGCGACGTAGACCTTGCCGGTCACCGGGTTGGGCTCGAAGTCCTCCGGGCGGTCCATCTTGGTCGCGCCCACCTTGTCGCCGGCCAGGCGGGTGAACACCGCCACCTCCTCGGCGGTCATGCCGTCGACGAGGGATTCGCCGCGGCCGTCCTCGTTCGTGCGCAGCAGCGGCACCCACGTTCCGGTGCCCTTGAATTCACCGCTGGCGGGAAGGGTGCCGGAGCCGTCGATCTCGTCCGGGGAGTCGCCGGTGAGCGTGGCGACGTACAGCGTGCCCGCGTCCAGCAGCGTCAGGTTGTTGCGCATCGCGGCCGCGCCGGTGCCGGGCATCATCTTGCGGCTCGAGACGAACTTGTACATGTAGTCGAAGCGCTCGTCGTCGCCGCTGTAGGCGACGACGGTGCCGTCGTCGGTGACGTAGATGGTGGCGGCCTCGTGCTTGAAGCGTCCCAGCGCGGTGTGCTTGATCGGAGCCGACTGCGGATCCCACGGGTTCACCTCGACGATGTACCCGAATCGGTTGGCCTCGTTGGGCTCCTGGGCAAGATCGAAGCGCTTGTCGAAGGTCTCCCACTTGCGATCGCTGGCGGCACCCTCGATGCCGTAGCGGGCGAGCCGCTCGGCGGCGACGGTCTCGGTGACCGACTCCGCGTTGCCGAAGTACTGGTTGAAGTTCTCCTCGCCGGAGAGCACCGTGCCCCACGGCGTCAGGCCGCCTGCACAGTTGTTGAACGTACCGAGCACGCGGGTGCCCGTCGGGTCGACACTCGTCTTGAGGAAGTCGCTGCCCGCGGCGGGGCCGGTGACGACGAACTCCGTGGTGCCGGTCATACGGCGGTTGTACCGGCCCATCGCAGGGGTGAGCTTGCCCGCGTTGCCCTCGCCCTGAACCTGAACCACCGTCAGACCGTGCGCGGCGAGCGCTACGTCGAACTGCTCACGCGTCGGGTTCTCCTCGTCGTAGCCCTTGAACATCGCCGGCTCGGTGGTGTACTCGTGATTGACCACCAGCAGGAATGCGTTGGGCGTGCCCTCCACCGGCAGTAGGCCGGCGAAGTCGTTGTTGAAGCCGAACTGCATGGCCTGCGCCGCACCGGTCTGGTTGTCGAAGTCGAACGCCGGAGCGCCGTCGAGCACCGGATCGCCCCAGCGAATGACGACGGCCTGCTCGTGGCCCTCGGGTATCACGACTGCGTCCTCGGTGTTCGGTTCCACCGCAACGAAATCCACGCCGTCGACGGGCGGGGTATCGGCACCCGACGTGCTCGAGGTTGCGCCTCCGGTGGTGGCGGGCTCGTCGGTCGAGCACGCCGCGAGAGCGCTACCGGCACCCACGGCGAGTACCGCCATGGCACCGCCCTTGATCACACCGCGCCGCGACATGGCGGTCTTGACGATGTCGCCGAAGTACTGACCCTTCGACGTGTTGGGAACCTCGTGGAAACACGCATCCCCGCACTTGTACTTGCACGTCAATGCTGACCGCTTGGAGCTTCCGTCGTGAACCGCGAACAAGGGTAGTGGCTTCATGTCACGGCACGCTGTCACCCAAAAGCGAAAGTAAAGGAACGTTCAGGTGAAGTCGCGGACAACGAGGATGCCCTAACGTCCGATCGTCTGCCACAACGGATCGCCGGGTCCGATGTCGTAGGTGCACTCGTCCGGCCGCGGGTCGGGTACGAAGGCCCACAGCAGGGCTCCGGCTGTGCCTGCGGCGCGTTGGCCGTCGATCTTGGTGGCGATACTCGTTGCGCGAGAATCGATATCGCCACAGGAACCGGCGAGTTGGCCGATCTCCCCGACCAGGAGGGGTTTGCCCACCGCAGCGCTCTGGGTGATCCGCCGCTGCAGCCCGTTCCACTGATCTCCGGGCAACGGCACACCGTCGTATCCGTAGTCGTGGTACTGCAGCACATCGACGAAGGGCGACTGGGCGAGGTACTCGTACTCGTCACCCTGGCTACCGCACTGTCCGCCGCCGGTGAGACCGGCGGTGATCAGGGTGCGGGGATCGACAGTGCGGAGCTGTTGCCCCGCGGTGTCGAAGAAGGAGCGCAGAACCTGGGCGGCGTCTGCGGTGCAGGTTCGGGTGGTCCACGAGCACGCCGCGTCGGTGCACGAGCTGGTTTCCGGCTCACCGACCAATTCCCAGGCTGCCAGTGCGGGCGAATCCTTCCACCGGTTCACAGCAGTGAGCATCCACTGCTCGAAACTCGTCACCGCATTCGCGTCGGGGACGGCAGGGGGCGTCGTCCATCCGTCGACGTACCACTGTCTGCCCTTGAAGGCGTTTCCTTCACAGGCCCCGTCCTGTGGCGAGAGAACCGGGACGACCAGTTGCCCGTGCGCCTCGGCCGCCGCGAAGACCGCGTCCATCGGGCGAAAGTCGAGTGCGCCGGTGAATCGGTTGATCGTCAGCGCTTGGAACGCGTTGAACCGCGTGAGGGAATGTGAAGGCAGGGCACCGAAGTAGCCGTTCAGGTCCACCATCGCTCCACAGCCTGCGTTGACCGACCAATCGGTCGCAAGCTGATAGGCATTGAATCCGGTCGGCCACCAAGGATTTCCGTCGAGTGCGAGACCGTCGGCGCTTGCCGTGACGCGGGCACCGGACTCGGGGGCTGCTGCCGCGTCGGGCACACCGGTGCTCAGCGCGAGGGACAGCACCATTGCTGCGCCCACTGCGCACCGTGAAAACATCGAAACGATCCGCATCGGCGTAATGCTAGATGTCTGCTGCACGAATTTCCGAATTGTGAATTCGACGGCCCCTGGACGGCAATATCACCGTATTCGTACAATTCGACGAGCTCCGTTGCGTCGGAATTCGATTCCACCGGGCCGAGCCGCTCATTGAGTCGAACTTTCGTGTCTCCCAGTATGTTTCTGGCCGAATTTCGATCCAGATGGGTAAATGTACGACTTTCCGATGTACCGAAGATCGGGAATACGCAGTACAGTTCGGGTTTCCGTTTCATTATGCGAAAGCTGGAAATCCCCCAATGCGAATCGCATACGTTGCATCGACGGCAGTTCTCGTCGCAACTACGTTTCTGCTTACGGCCCCGTTCGTATCGGCGCAGCCGATCGATGGAGAGCAACAGGATTATGTTGATCGCTTCACCTTCGGCGAATTGGGACTGGGTCGGTCCACCACCGTGGACTCGACCGGACAGGCCACCAGACTGACCGTGCCGTCCCCTGCAGGCTCGGTGCCCTCGATGCTCGATGCAGTGATGACGGTGCCTGCCTGGCTCGACCGGGGTTGGGTCGACGTCGAATCGGACGGTCGGCCGATCACCCGCATCACGCTCGACAACACCGCACCGACCACTGCGGTGTCGATTCCACTGGCTGCGGCACCGACGGTCGACGGAGCAATCGCCCTCGATCTGATCCCGTCTCTGATTCCCGACGATCGCTACTGCCCCGATCCTGCCTCCGATGCCGTCCGATTGATCGACGCAACCGTGGCCTACCAGGGGCAACCGGCGGTGCCCGAGACCATTGCGGACTTTCTGCCGGTAGTGCTGAGGACGCTGACGCTGTTCGTCCCGTCGGACGCGGATCGCGAAACCGTCACCGCCGCAACGATTGTGGCAACCTCGGTGATCCACCACTACGGGGCGCAGCCGGTCCGGGTGGCCGTTCGGCCGGACAGTGAGCTTGCAGGGGCGGCACCGGACGGACCGTTCGAGAGATCAGTCGTATTGGCAAGGAGCTCCGACGCCGGTGTGGAACTGATCTACCCCGTCGACCAGGCTCCACCACGGATGTACCTCACCGGAACGGGGTCGGATCTGACCGATCAGGCCCGCCTCGTCACCAGTGATCTCTCCGACATCGCGGTCTCCACGGCTGCTTCGGCAGGACCATCGTCGGCAACAGCGCAACTTCCGCCCGAATCGATCACGCTCGACGACCTCGGCATCGGCACGGTGACCGGTTCGGGCGGTGCCACGGCGACTGCGTCCATCACGATCGATCAGACGCGGCTCGGCCGATCGGCATCGAACCTGTCCGTGCACCTGATCGGCAGCTACACACCGGGCGCGGGATCGGTGCGGGCCACGGTGAACGGGTCACCGCTCGCAGTGTGGGAGGCCGACGACACCGGTCGGCTCGATCGCTGGATCGACATTCCGAATTCGTCCCTGTCCCGCGTCGAGACACTCGACATTTCCGTCGACCATCCGTCGACCACGGGTGGCGGTGGCTGCTCCGCGGCCGCCGATACGAGTGTGACCGTGGACGGCTCGACTCTGGTGCGGTCTTCGGATTCCACGACACCGGCCCCGCTCGGCCTGCGATCGATGCCGCAGGCGCTGATGCCGCAGTTCGAGATCGCGATGGCCGACGAGTCCTACGCGGGAGTCGTCCGAGCGGTCACGATGGCAACCGGACTGCAGCGTCTGTCGAGTCTGCCCCTCCTCCCGGAGGTCGTGTCGATGGAACAGGCGCTCGACGGTAGTGGACCCGCCCTCGTGATCGCGCCTGCCTCGGAACTGCCCGAGACGGTGACCCTGCCGCTGTCGTCGATCGACGAGACGACATTCCGGGTCGCCGACCCGGACTCCGCCGGCGGTGCCACCGAATTGACGGTCGACACCGACGAGCCCTTCGCGACGGTGCAGGTGACGTCGGTGCAGGACAACGCAGTCCTCGTCGGATCCTGGAACTCGGCACCGGACCGATTCGACGCCATGCTGTCCTGGCTCGACGACGACCCGGCTCGGTGGTTCGCGCTCGACGGCGACATCGTGTTCGCTGCGCAGAACACCGAACCGATCTCACTGTCGAGCGCGGCACTGTCCGGTGCGGACGACACCGCAGCGGCGCCCGAGAACACAACCGACCGAACGACGGTGCTGGTCGTGGGAGTCGGTCTTGCGGTACTCGCAGCCGCGGGCGTGGGCGCACTCGTGCTCGCGCTCCGAGCGCGCCGGTCGACGACCGCGCCGAGCCGGCACAGCGACTCGACATGAGCGACTCGACATGACAGTGGACACCGCACCCAACACGGGCGCGGTACCGACCGCGCCACCTCGGTGGCGAGCACGGCGTCCGCTCGCCATCCTGGTCGTGCGCTGGGTGGTTCTCCTCGCCTGTGTCGTTCTCGCGTTCCTTCCCACCTGGGTGCGGCTGGCGCAGGAGGCGTCCGACGGTGCCATCACCGCGTACATCTTCGTGTTGCCCCTGCTCGCTGTCGTTGCGGCGCAGGGAGTAGCGCGGCGTAGGGCCGACGAGCTGCCCATCCACGATCGGCAGACCGACAACATCGTCGGCGGTATCGGCTTGCTGGTGTCCATCGCGATCAAGGCGCTGTGGCTGCCGCGCTACGCCGATCAGTACGAGCTGGCGCACTTGGATGTCCTTGCGGCGCTGACGTTCTTCTTCGGTGGCGCGATCCTGATGTTCGGACTGCGTCCGGTGGGTCGGTTCTGGTCCGTCTGGCTGTTGCTGCTCGCGTTGAGTCCGCTGGGCTACCGGTTGGTCGCCATCGGTTTGGGCGGAGGCCGTTTCGCCTACGCGGCGGTGATGGTGCTCTTGGCAGGAATCGCCGGTGCCATCGCCGTCGGCCGCACCAGGCGTCGCGGATGGCTCGGGTTCGTGTGCACCGTCTCGTCCGGATTGGCAGTTGCGGCAGTGATGTTGGCGGTGTGGCCCCAGATCGACATCATCTGGCTGCAGCTCGTCCCGACCGTCGGCGCGGCAGCAGTCACCGGAAGCGGCTTCTATCTCACTGCGCGTCGCGGCCGATTCGACGAGCGACGGCCGCGCCGCCTCGCTGTCCCGACGGCGAAGTCGTCGCCGAGCTCGATCGTCGTCTCGATCGTGGCGGCTGCGGTCCTGGCTCTCGTTCCCCTACCCGACCGCACCCCCGTGGCGGCACCGACGGGACCACCTGGTGCGGCATCTGTTCCCTTGGTTCCGCCGGTCGGTTTCAGCGAGATCGACATGGAGCAATTCGATTGGGTCCGCGCGTTCTTCGGAAGTCGTGCCACTCTGACCCGGCAGACGATGCGCGCCGACGAAGGCAATTCCGCCTGGGACCTGCGGTCGAGACCACGGACCGTGGTGGTCGACGTTCTGTCGACGACCAATCGGGCCAGTCTGGCCGTCTATCCGGAGAGCACCCTGTATCGATTGACCAACACGCGCACGAGCCAACCCCTGACCATCGATCTCGGACGCGGGGTGACGGGTGCGCTGTACACCTCGGTCAGCGACGCGTTGCTGCTCACCTGGACCAAGCTCGTGTTCCATTGGCAGCGAGGCGATGTGTTCCAACGTGTGACCGTCATCAGCGTCGACAATCACGACCTCGATGCCGCGTTCCCGCAGCCGATGCCGTCGATGGCATCGAATCTCGGTACAGCGATCGGCACCTTGCTTCGGGGCAACGCCATCTCCATCGACGACGATCCGGAGTACAAGGATCGTGAGCTGTTGACGACCTTCGGCACCGGGCTCGTTCGCCAGCAGTGGGCCCCGGCGAACGGTGCGCCGCTGTGACCACAACTCCCACGGAGGGACGACCGACGCCCCCGCGTGTCGGAACGGAAACCGAAGAGTTCCGAGCAGCTGCGCTCTACGACGCGATCAACGGATTGGCCGATCGAAATCCGCTGGCGTCGGCCGCAATTGCGTTCGTTCCCTGGCAGAAGTACACGGCGATCGGGGCTGCGCTTTCGCTCCTCGCCTGTGGAGTGTTCGCTCCGGTCGGGACGCTGCTCGTGGTCACGGTCGTGTGCACCATCGGGTATCTGCTGGCGATGATCGACCGCTTACTGCTGTTCTCCCGAGGTCTGGACGCGTCGGCGATCGTCACGGTGACCGACGAGGAAGCCAGGGCCGTTCCCGACGATCGGTTGCCGTACTACACCATTCTGGTTCCGGCGTACGACGAGCCGGAGGTGGTGGGTGACCTCATCGCGGCGATGACCGGCCTGGACTATCCAGCCGACAAGCTGCAGGTTCTGTTGCTGCTCGAAGAGGACGACGAGGTCACCATCGAGGCGGCCGCGCGCAGCGGCGTCAGCGATTCGGTGGACGTGGTCCTGGTCCCCGCAGGCGACCCTCGCACCAAGCCGAAAGCATGCAACTACGGATTGCATTTCGCTACCGGGACGATCGTGACGATTTTCGATGCCGAGGATCTGCCCGAGCGACTGCAACTGCGTCGCGTCGTCGCTGCTTTCGAGCGGCTGCCCGACACCGTCGCGTGCGTGCAGGCGAAGTTGGCTTTCCACAACGGTTCTCAGAATCTGCTGACCGGGTGGTTCACCGCGGACTACGCCCTGTGGTTCGGGTATCTGCTGCCGGGCCTGATGGCCAGCACCTCGCCGATTCCCCTCGGCGGAACCTCCAATCATCTGCGCCGCGACGTCATCGACGAGGTGGGGGCCTGGGACGGCTTCAACGTCACCGAGGACGCGGATCCCGGTGTGCGCATCGCGGCCTCGGGCTACTCGACGGCGGTGCTGGACTCCACCACTCTCGAAGAGGCCAACAGCGATCCGATCAACTGGGTTCGCCAGCGCTCTCGTTGGTACAAGGGCTATCTGCAGACGTGGTTGGTGCACATGCGCAGACCGGTCGCCACGGTGCGTGCCCTCGGCCCGGTCGGCACCTACCGCTTCACATTGTTGCTCGCGGGAACACCGATCACCGCGTGCATCAACATGGTCTTCTGGTTCACCACGGCGGCATGGATTCTCGGCCAGCCGGCATTGGTGGCCGAGCTCTTTCCGCCGTACATCTACTATTTCTCGTTGCTGTCTCTGGTGGTGGGCAACATCGCCACGGTGTACATGTACCTCATCGCGAGCCGAGAGAGCGACAACGCGTACCTGCTCGTTCCCAGCCTCACGATGCCCCTGTACTGGGTGATGATGAGCGTGGCCGCCATCAAGGGGTGTTGGCAGCTGGTTCGCAATCCGTCGTACTGGGAGAAGACGTTCCACGGCCTGTCCGGCCCCGCCGCGCCGACGCCGGTCGGCGAAGAGCAGAACACGTGAATCGGCGCACCCCCTGGATCGTGTTCGGCAGCGCGCTGGCGGGCTACCTGGCGGTGGGGCTGACTCTGAGCATGCGTTTCGGCTATCTCCTCGGCGACGCATTGTCGCGAACCCCGGCCGCGCAGGCGGTGCTGCTCAGCCGCGATCCACACGTGTCGGCCATCGGCTTCATCTTCACGCCGTTGACGGCCCTCGCACAGTTGCCCATGGTCGCCTTCGCATCGTGGTGGCCGGCGATCACCCGGTGGAACATCTCGGGCATCGCGGTGTCGGCGGTGTTCATGGCCGGTGCAGTGGTGATGATCCACGGGATCTGCCGAGACCGCGGACTGCCCGGCCGATACAACCTCCTGCTCACCGTCGTCTTCGCGATCAACCCGATGATCGTCTTCTACGGAGCCAACGGCATGAGCGAGGCAGGCTTCCTGTTCTTCCTCTGCTGGGCTGTACGACGGTTGATTCGATGGATGAACACCGACGACGTTCACGATCTCCTGTTGGCAGGCGTCGCATTGGCTCTCGCCTTCCTCGCTCGCTACGAGGGCGTCGTTCCGATAGCTCTGGCCGCGGTACTGGTGGCGGTCGTGACGGCTCTTCGTCGGGGCCAGCCGTATTGGAAAAGCATGCGCCGCAGAGCAATTCTGGACGCAGTGCTCGTTGCAGGGCCCGGCACGGCAGTGTTTCTGGTGTGGATCAGCACGAGCTGGCTGATCACCGGTGAGGCGCTCGCCCAGCTGTCCTCGAGCTACGGAAACGCCGCGATTCTGACGCAGTCCGGCGGGCCCAGCGGTGACCTGATTGGCACCGGCCTGTTCTCGCTCGGTGCCGTCGTCGTGCTGGGACCGGCGTTGCTGGTGACGCTACCGCTGGCCGTGGTGCTGGCGCTGCGTCGCCGAGACCTCGAATTCGTCGTGGCACCATTGCTTTTCGGTGGGGTGCTCGGATTTCAGGCCGCGAGCTACATCACGGGTTCGACATTCGGCTTCCTGCGGTTCTTCATCTGTGCCGTTCCGTTGGCGGCAGTCGTTGTGGTACAACTGTTTCCGGCCACCGGAGATCGGCCGACCCGGCGCGCAGGGGCCTATCGACGGCACCGCCCCGTGCTCGCGCCGCTGCGTCCTGCCGCCGCGGCGGTGGCAATGACGGTCTGTGCGCTGGCTCTTCCGGTAACTGGGTGGGCGATGGTGCAGCCGGGGTTGTCGAGTCAGCAGTACGCCCTCGGTAGTCTCCTCGACGAAAATCCCCGGGCCGACGATCCCCAGGCGATGGCGGCCCGTCGAGTCATCGATTCCTTCTCCACCGAACGCCGACTGGCGTCGTACCTCGACGGCCAGAACCTCCCGGAGGGGTCGATCCTCCTCGACACCGTCTACGGGTTCGCCGTCGTGGCAGCGTCGGAACACCCGAAGCGGTTCGTGGTTCCGTCCGACCTGGACTTCACCCAGATCCTCAACGACCCGGCATCGGCGGGCGTGCAGTATCTGCTGACGGTGCCCAACGAGGGCCGCGGAGTGTCCGATGCGGTCAACCGGCGATATCCGACGATCTACGACAACGGAGCCGACCTGTATCCACTCGTCCTCGAAGTTCCGAACGACGGTGCAGATCAACCGGATTGGCGTCTGTACCGGGTACCGGGCTGACCGACGCTCGCTACAGTACCTGCGACAGAAACGTTTTCAGTCGATCGGTGTGAGGATCGTCGAACAACTGCTCCGGCGTTCCGGTTTCGACGGCGCTGCCGTGGTCCATGAACAGCACCCTGTTGGACACCGATCGCGCGAAGCCCATCTCGTGGGTGACCACCACCATCGTCATTCCGCCCTTCGCGAGGTCGGCCATCAGTGCCAGCACACCTTTCACCAATTCGGGGTCCAGAGCGGAGGTGGCCTCGTCGAAGAACATCACCTCGGGCTTCATGGCCAGGGCCCGGGCGATCGCGACACGTTGCTGTTGCCCACCGGACAGATTGCCCGGACGCGAATCCGCCTTGTCGGTCAGTCCCACCAGCTCGAGCTGATCCATCGCCGCCGCACGAGCCGCCTCCTTGGACAGGCCGAGCAGCTTGCGCGGGCCCAGAGCGATGTTGTCCGCAACGGTCTTGTGCGGAAACAGGTTGAACTGCTGGAACACCATGCCGATGCGCTGACGCAGCTCGTCGGGGTTGTCCTTCAGCACCGACTTGCCGTCGAGCAGGATGTCTCCCTGCTCGGGCTCGTGCAGTCGATTGAGAGCACGCAGCAATGTCGACTTACCCGAGCCCGACGGTCCGATGACCGTCGTCGTCGTGCCCGCCGGAACGTCGATGCTCACCCCGCGCAGCACCTTGTTGGTACCGAAGGACAGGTGAATGTCCTTGCCTACGAGCGAAACAGAAGTCATGTCAGCCTCTTTCCACGACGACGGCCTGCTCGACCGGGTCCAGCGTCTGCTCGGCCTTGCCGGTGCGCAGTCGCTTGTCGATGTAGTTCACGAGATGGGTGAGCGGCACGGTCAGCACCAGGTAGAACAATCCGGCGGCGACGAGCGGGGACAGATTTCCGGTCTGTGCGTTGAGATCTCGACCGACGGCGAACAGCTCGCGTTGAGTGGCGAGCAGTCCGAGGAAGTAGATCAGCGACGAGTCCTTGATCAGTGAGATGAACTGGTTCATCAGCGCCGGCAGGACGCGTCGGACACCCTGTGGGAC
>NZ_LVCU01000105.1:0-553 GCF_001647185.1 Rhodococcus sp. EPR-147 | reverse complement strand
TCGGAAGATCTCACCGATGTACGCGGCGGCGAGCAGTGACAGTGCCGCGGCGCCGAGCCAGTACGGATTGCCGCCGGTCACCCCCTGCACCACCGGTCCGATTCCGAGTCCGATGATCAGAATGATCACCACGGCGGGCAATCCGCGGAAGATGTCGGTGTAGACACGCGCCGGCCAGCGCAGCCAGCGTGTGCGAGACAGCCCGGCCAGGGCCAGCAACATGCCCAGGACCGTACCGATGATGCCCGACGCCAACGCCAGAATGAGCGTGTTGGGCAGGCCTACCTTGAACAGGTCGGGGATGGCGGACTTGTACAGCGACCAGTCGAAGAACGTATCCCCCAGCTGTGCCAGCGTGGATTTGGGTTGAACGGCAACGGCTTCGGGAGCGTCCGCGTCGTTCTGTGCTGCGATGGCAGCGAAGTCGGGTAGCTCGGGCTCGGGGGCGGCCTTGCTGCCGGGCTTGAAGCCGTCGGGCAATTCGCGTGGAACCCAGTCGGAGTACAGGGTGGCCCAGGTGCCGTCGGCGATCACCGCGTCGAGCCCGGAGTTC
>NZ_LVCU01000104.1:0-8304 GCF_001647185.1 Rhodococcus sp. EPR-147 | reverse complement strand
CGTCTTCCGGCTTGACCAAGCCTTCCGCCTGCTGGGACGGGGCCACCCAGGCGTCGATCTGCCCGGTGCGCAGGTTCGCGTACGCGGTGTTGTAGTCCGGGAACTTCACCGGATCGAGGCCGAGCGTGTTCACCACGTAGTCGTCCTGCACGGTGCCCTGCACGACGCCGATCCTGCTGCCCGCGTTCAGGTCCTCGAACCTGGTGATCGGGCCGCCGGTCTGAGCAACGAGGGAGAAGTAGCCGAAGTCGTATCCGTTGGTGAACCCGACGGTGTTGCGTCGCTCGTCCGTCGTCGTGATCGAGGACGACCCGACGTCGAAGCGGCGGCCCGCAACCTGCGCGAGCAGACCCGAGAACTCGGTGCCCGAGAAGTTGATCTGCAGACCGAGCTTCTCGGCGACGGCCTTCAGCAGTTCGTTGTCGTAGCCGGTGTACTGGCCGGCCGAGTCCAGGCAGATGCTCGGCGGGGCGTCGGACAGGGTTCCGACGGTGAGCACTCCCGGCGTCGCCAATCCGAGGGATGCGGTGTCGATCCGGTCCAGGGGCGTGACATTGTCCGTCGTGTATCTGTCCTCCGTCGCGGCCGCTGCGGCAGCGTCGAAGTTCGTCGGGGTGGACGACGCACTGTCGACTCCGGGAGGGGCGCACAGGTCGGTCGGACCTGCCGCCGCCTGATCATCGGAATTCGACGTGCCACACGCGGCGAGCGTGAGGGCCATCAACAGTCCGAGAACGAGAACCACGAGCGCGCGTGAGGCGCGTACGGCAACCATGTACAAAACCCTAAGCGGACCAGGGCCCACTCACCCAAACGCGCCACGCGCAAGGGTTTCGCTCAGCGAACTGGAGTGACGTGTGACTACTCGAGCGCGTCCCGCCACTCGATGGCCTGGCCCAGCTCGGCCAGGTCGTACTCGGGTCCGTTGACGCCGACGGTGAACAGGGTGGCTCCGGCGTCGACGAAGTCCTGGGCGGTGTCCGCTCCCGGCCACGCGACCGAGCGGGTGATGACCGAGACGTCGCGTCCGACGGTGGTGCCGTGCTCGGCGAGGATCTCGGACTTGCGCTTCAGCGCCTCGAGGTCGGCGAAGCTGTGCCAGATGTGCGCGTACTCGGCCACCATCTTCAGCGTCTTCTTCTCGCCGCCGCCGCCGATCAGGATCGGGATGTCGCGGGTCGGGGCCGGGTTTCCGACGTCGAGGCGGTGGCGGATTCTGGCGAGGCTCTCTTTCAGCAAGGCCAGTCGCGAACCGGCCGTGCCGAACTCGTACCCGAAGTTGTCGTAGTCCTTCTCGTTCCATCCGGCGCCGATGCCGAGGATCAACCGTCCGCCGCTGATGTGGTCGACGGTGCGCGCCATGTCGGCCAACAGGTCCGGATTGCGGTATCCGCCGCCGGTGACGAGTGCGCCGATCTCGACGTTCGATGTCTGCTCGGCCCAGGCCCCGAGCATCGTCCAGCACTCGAAGTGCGCACCGTCGAGGTCTCCGTACAGCGGATAGAAGTGGTCCCAGTTGAAGACGATGTCGACGCCCGCATCCTCCGAGCGCAACACCGCGTCGCGGATCAACTGATAGTCGGGAGCGTGCTGGGGCTGAAGCTGAACACCGATCTTGACGGTCATGGACATCTCCTCGTCGTGTGGGCTGCGTCTCCCATGATGCACCCGAACGGCATCAGCCGATGCGGACGCCGCTCTCGGCCATCATCGCGCGCAGGACGAACCCGGCCTCGGAGCCGACGATCTCGCCGACGAGGGTGATGTAGCGGTCGACGAATGCGCCGCCGTGCTGTTCCTCGTTCTCGTCGGCGAAGTGGTGCGCGAGCTCGTGCAACACCACCAGCTCCCGCAACGCCCACGCCCTGTTGCCCCTGTGCAGGGGCACCGCGATGGTGGCGGTGTCCGATTCGTAGTGCGCCGCAGCCGAACCCGATCGGGCTCGGACGGTGACCACCCGACCGGCGTCGGGCCACGTTGCGGCAACCCACTCCAGAGCGAGCACCGCATCGACGTATGCCTGCACCGAGTCGATGGAGGCGAACTTGCGCTCGATCGGCAGCGTGATCTGCGAACCCATCACCTGCACCATGCGAAGGTCCCGCTCCTCGGCGCGATCCAACATGGTGCGAACCAGTTGTTCTGCGTCGTAGACGGCCGCTCGTTGCGCGTCCCTCGCCCTGCTCATCCGGTCAGCCTAATTTGTGTCGTCCCCCCGACTCGCCTACAGTCGTCTATCGACAACGATTGTCGAAGTCGTTCCCATGTCTATCCTCAGGAGAAACCGTGCTCGCCGTCGATGACCTCTGCATCGACGCCGGACGCTCGCGCATCGTCCGGCACGTCTCCTTCGAGATCCCAGCGGGTCGACGCCTCGGCCTGCTGGGTGCGTCGGGATCGGGAAAGTCGCTGATTGCGTCGGCACTGGTCGGAGCGCTCCCGCCGGGCATCACCTGCACCGGCCGCATCGTCGTCGACGGCCACGACGTCGCCGGAGTTCCGACGCCCCGCCGGCCACGCCCCGCCCGTCCGGCGATGGTCTTCCAGGATTCGGCCACCGCACTGAACCCGATGGTCACCGTCGGCAAGCAACTCCGCACGCCCGACGCCTCCGCGCTGCTCGAGCGCGTGGGTCTGCGCGACACCGAACGCATCCTGGCCTCGCACCCGCTCGAGCTGTCCGGTGGCCAGCGTCAACGCGTCTGTATCGCAGCCGCATTGGCGCGTGAGAGTCCGCTGGTGATCGCGGACGAGCCGACGACGGCCCTCGACGTGATCAGTCAGGCGCGGGTGCTCGACGCTCTCCGTGAGGTGGCGTCTCTGCTGCTGATCACGCACGACATCGCCGTCGCCGCGCAGCTGTGCGATCACCTGATGGTTCTCGACTCGGGCAAGGTCGTCGAATCCGGTTCCACGGCAGCGATTCTCGACAGGCCCGAATCCGAGCTCGTGGTGCGCATGCTCGATCGGGCTCGCGCCGCCGATCCGTTTCGTCAGTTGGTCGCGCGATGACGGGCTTGGTGGCCACGGACATCACGCGCACCTACGTACGGCACGGCTCTTCTCGTACCGCGCTGGACGCCGTCTCGTTCACGCTGCCACCGGCCGCTCGCGTTGCCGTGGTCGGCGAATCCGGTTCGGGAAAGACGACGTTGCTGCGCATGCTGTTGGCGCTGGATGTGCCCTCCGAAGGGGTCATCGAATTGGACGCCCGCACAGTACGTCCGGGTTCCGCGCGCTCGCTGCGGTGGTTTCGCAGACTCGTGCAGTACGTACCCCAGGATCCGGCCACCAGCCTCGATCCACGCCGCAGTGTGCTGGATCTGGTGGCGACGCCGCTTCGACTTCTGGGCGTCGACGGCGATCATCGAGCCAAAGCAGGTTCCGCACTCGCCGCTGTCGGGCTGGACGAGCGTTATCTGCAACGCCGACCGACGGAACTGTCCGGTGGTCAGAACCAACGCGTCGCCATCGCGCGCGCGGTGGCATGCGAACCGCAGTACCTGCTGGCGGACGAGCCGGTCAGCGGACTGGACCCGGATCTGCGTGAGCAGGTCCTCGCGGTTCTGGCCGGACTGTCCAGCGCGTTGCTGATCGTGAGCCACGACCTGTCTGCAGTCGCTCGACTCTGCAGCGACGTATCGGTGATGCACGACGGCAGAATCGTCGAAACCGGCAGCGTACGAGGCATTCTCACCGAACCACAGCACTCCTACACCCGAGACCTGATCGACGCCGTACCCCGGCTTGCATGACCATCACAGGAGATCCATTGACCACCACTCTGTTGTCTACCAACGTGTTCCGTATCGGTGCCCTGGCAGCGGTAGGCACCCTCACGCTCACCGGCTGCTTCTCTTCGGGTGCCGCCGACGACACCGCAGATCGAGCCCGCGTGGCGATGCTGCAACCACCACGCTCAGGGCTGTCGCAATTCAGCGATGATGCCTTCAAGCTGTCGCGCTGGTCCACCGCCGAAACCCTCGTCACTCTCGATGATCTCGGCGACGCCGAGCCCGAGCTGGCCACCGCCTGGAATCGCGTCGACGACCGGACCTGGAGCTTCGACCTTCGACCCGACGTGAGGTTCCACAACGGTGCGCCACTCGACTCCGCTGCCGTCGTCACCGCACTGACTGCTGCCACTACCGCCGCGCCGAAGCCGCGCATCCTCGACGGGGTCGAGCTGACGGTGACCGCTACCGACGACGACACGGTGGAGGTGTCCACCGCGGACATCGATCCACTGGTGCCGCAACGACTCTCGAGCCCGCAGCTCGCCATCCTGGCACCCGCGGCCTACTCTGCAGGCGGCAGCGACCCCGTCGGAACCGGCACCGGACCTTTCGTGCTCACCGCAGTGAACGGCACGTCCAGTGCCACGCTGGACCGCAACGAGGACTACTGGGGTGAGCTCGCGAAGCTCGCCGGCATCGACGCCGACTTCGTGCCCGACGGTACGGCCCGCGCAGCAGCGCTACGTAACGGCACCGCCGATGTGGTGGAGGCGATTCCGGTGTCGCAGGCCGCCAACCTCGACCAGTCGCTGGTGCACGAGGTTCCGATGCCGCGCACCAACACCCTGTATCTGAACACGTCGTCCGGAGTGTTCGCGGACCCCGCCATGCGCGCCGCCGCACGGGAGTCGGTGGACAAGGATCGTCTGGTCGAGCAGGTGTACGAGGGTCGTGCCGACGCCGCGAACGGATTGCTCGGCCCCGCGCTGCCGTGGGCGGCGGACCGTCCGGCGCGCACCGAGACCCCGGCGGGCGATGCCACCGGCAAGAAGATCACCCTCGCCACGTTCACCGACCGCGCCGAACTTCCCGAGGTCGCCGTGCTGTTGCAGCAGGAACTCGAGGCGAAGGGCTTCGAGGTCGAGCAGGTGGTGCGCGAATACCAGTTCATCGAAACCGATGCTCTCAGTGGTGCATTCGATGCCTTCATCCTCTCCCGCGCCACCGTCCTCGATTCCGGTGACCCGGTGGCATACATGTACTCCGACTTCGCCTGCGAGGGATCGTTCAACATCTCCCAGTTCTGCGACCCGCAGGTCGACACGGCGCTGGCAGACGCCTCGGCCACCGAGCCCGGAGACGACCGCCGCGCCGCGATCCTGGCCGCCGAGAAGCTCATCCTGGAGAAGGATGCGGCCGTGCCGATGCTGCACGAACGCGTCATCCAGGGTGAATCCGAAGGCCTCACCGGTGTCGCCCGCGATCCGCGGGAACGCACGCTCATCACCAACCAGACCGCCTTCGAGTAAGCAGTGAGAACAACCGCCTCGCGGCTGGTTGCCGTCGCCGGTGTCGTCCTGATCGTCGGCATGCTGCCGTGGCTGTCGAATCGCGATCCGGCACTGAGCATTCTGCGAGCTCGCTCGGCCGAACAGGAAGCAACCCCCGAGGCTCTGGCGGCCATTCGCCGCGACCTCGGTCTCGATGCCGGGCCGCTGCGGATGTTCTGGGACTGGCTCACCGGCATCGCGTCGGGCAATCCCGGAACATCGTGGAACACCGGCAAGCCCGTACTGCCCGGTGCCCTGGATGCATTGACGGTCTCACTCAACCTCATGGGCTTCGCGATGCTGGTTGCGGTCGTCACGGCCGCCCTGGTCGTGCTCCCCAGCGTGCGGGCGGGGTTGCGCGGCACCCCGAAGCGAACCGGGGGTGGCGTCGCCGCAGCGCTCACGTCGATGCCGGAGTTTCTGCTCGCCTCGGTGCTGGTCCTCGTCGGAGCCGTGTGGCTGTCGTTCCCGGCGTACGGCTGGAACGGCCCGGAGTACGCGGTGTTGCCTGCGCTCGCGCTCGGGTTGCCTGCCGGCGGGCTGATCGGACGTCTTCTCGCCGACGCGATCGCCGTCACCTTCACCGAGGGCTGGGTCATCACGTGGACGGTCGCAGGATTCTCGCGGCGGCAGATCGCCGGGGCGGTTCTGCGACGCGCCCTCCCCGGGCTCGCATCGCAGATCGGGCTGATCATGGTCGCCATGACCGGTGGCGCAGTGGCCGTCGAAAAGGTTTTCGCCATACCGGGATTGGGCCGCACCACTCTCGGTGATGCGCAATCACAGGATCTTCCCGCCCTGCAGATCGACATCATCCTTCTGCTGGCCGTCAGTGCCGTTCTGGGGATTTCCGCCGAACTCGTGCGACGGCTACTGCTCGGCAGCGCCCTGCACGAGAAGGCGATGCCCATCCCGTCCGGCGTCTTCCACCCGTCACCCCGGCGTTGGGTGGTGCCGATCGCGGCGGCGTCGGTCCTGCTGATCATGGTCGTGGCCGGACTCCCACGCGACGGCCAGGCGACGACGCGGGAGAAGTTCGCAGCCCCGTCATCGGCCCACCCCTTCGGTACGGACGCGTCGGGCCGAGATCTGTTGGCCCGCGTGGCCGACGGCGCACTGCGCTCCATCGGACTCTCGCTGGCGGTGACGTTCGCGGCCCTGGTGGTCGGCGTGCTGCTGGGACTGATTCCGCGGGCCTCGCGTGGTCTGGTCGAGGTCACCAATGCGGCACCGCCCGTCGTCACCGGCATTCTCATCGCGGCGATCTGGGGTCCGAGTGCAGGCGGGGCGGCCGTTGCCGTTCTCATCGTCACGTGGGCTCCGCTCGCCGCGCACACTGCCGCTCTGGTCGAGGAGACTCGTGCTCGGCCGTACATCTCCATTCTGCCGACACTCGGGGCAGGCAATGCGCGAATCCTGTTCGGATCCATCGTGCCCAGCGTCGTTCCGGTAGTTCTGCGGCACGCCATGATTCGGCTTCCCGGTGTCGCTCTTGCTCTCGCGGCCCTCGGATTCCTCGGCCTCGGTCCGCAACCCCCCACCGCGGATTGGGGATTGATACTGTCCGACGGGGTCGCCGCCGTCGAACGGGCACCGTGGGTCACCGCCGCTCCGCTCGCGTCGTTGATCGCACTCGCCGTTCTCGCAGTCTCGCTCGCCGGTGCCACCTCGGGGCGGGTGCGCAAGACCGGTAGCGTCATCGAGAAAGTCGACGCAGGAGGGCGCAGTACGTGAGCACGAGGACCGACGGATCGCCGACGCGGTGGCGCTGGTCGTTTTTGGTCGATCTGCGGCGGGCCACCCCCACCGTTCGCTTGCTCGTCCTCACTCAGATGACCTTCAACATCGGCTTTTTCATGGTGTTGCCGTATCTGTCGGTGCATCTGACGAGCGACCTCGGACTCGGTGCCGCGGTCGTCGGAGTGGTTCTCGGAATCAGAACCTTCTCGCAGCAGGGACTGTTCTTCGTCGGTGGCACCCTCGCCGATCGGTGGGGCATCAAGCCGGTCGTTCTTGTCGGCTGTGTTCTGCGGGTGCTGGGATTTGTCGGTCTTGCCTTCGCCGATTCGCTGCCTGCCGTGTTGATCGCGACGGTGATGGTGGGATTCGCAGCCGCATTGTTCTCCCCTGCAGTCGAATCCGCAGTGGCGATCGAGGCGGGCAAAAGCGAACGCGACGGCGGACCCACGCGCGTGGAGAGCTTCGCGCTGATGTCGGTGTGCAGCCAGATCGGCTCGTTCACCGGCCCGCTCGTCGGATCGGTGTTGCTGCTCGTCGATTTCAGGATCGCGTGCCTCGTGGCCGCGGCGATCTTCGTTCTGGTCGTCGCCGCTCACATGCGGTGGCTGCCGCGTGAGCGCGGCGAGCATCGCGACGACCCATGGCTCTCGGGCTGGACCGACGTGGTGCGCAACCGAACCTTCGTGCTGTTCGCGGTGGCGATGAGCGCGCAGTTGGTGGCCTACAACCAGCTGTACCTGCTGCTGCCCCTCGAGGTCGAACGCGCCTGGGGTTCGCAGACGGTGCTGGGGTGGTTCTTCGCGATCTCGGCAGTACTGGTGGTATCTGCGCAACTGCCCATCACCCGACGTGTCGCCGGGGTATCACCGCGGATCACGCTGCCGATCGGATTCGCCGTCATGGCAGTTTCTTTCGCCCTGGTCGCGGTATTCAGTCCCTTCGAGTTGGAAGGTCCGGTCGGTCTCGTCCCGGCCGCTCTGTTCGTGCTGCTGCTGGCGCTGGGGCAGATGATCGCCATGCCACAGGCCCGAGACCTGGTGCCGCGCATGGCGGCCGAACGTCGACTGGGCTCGTACTACGGCTTCATGGCCTCGCTCGGGGGCATCGGAGTGCTCATCGGATCGACCGCACTCGGTGTGGTGATCGACGCCTCCCCCGACACCGGCTGGGGCGCAGCCATCCCATGGCTGGTCGCCGCCCTGTTCCCCATCGCCAGTGTCATCGGACTGCGCGTGGTGCTCGCTCGCCTCGACTGACCGCCCCCGCCGCCCCGGAGT
>NZ_LVCU01000103.1:0-2153 GCF_001647185.1 Rhodococcus sp. EPR-147 | reverse complement strand
CAGCTCGAAAGCGCCTAACATACAACACAACTCGTTGATCATGAACCGGATGGTTCACCGATCCGAATTACACCACCCCATGGGGCACTATCCGTTCACCGAAGAGAACACCACCACTCACCCGATACCCCCCAGGCATCATCGGCCCTCCCCACGCACTACGGCCATCGCCTCACATGACCCAACGATGCCCGGACTCTAACACCTCCGAGACCCGATCACGACTCTGGCCAGCGAAAGCGCAGCAGGTCAGGACGCCTTCTCGGCGCGCGCTGCCTCCCTGGCAAGTAGTCGATCACGTGACTCCTCGAACTTGGTTGCCTTCTCGGCCAAGTCCTCGACGAACGCTGCCAGTCGATCGCGATCCCGCTCGCCCTCACCCGTGAAATCGTTGCGCTCGAAGATCTTCCACTTGCGCAGAACAGGCATCAACACCTCGTCCAGATGCTGCCGTAGATCGTAGATCCCGTGCTTGGCCAAGGTCATCGCGTTCTTGCGGAAATTGGGCATGTTCAGGCCGGGCATCTGAAAGTCGGTCGCGACATCGGTGATGGCGCGAACCATCTGATCGGGCACCAGATCCAGCGACGCCTCACCGAGGTTCCGATAGAAGATCATGTGCAGGTTCTCGTCGGCAGCGACACGAGCCAACATTCGATCCGCCACCGGATCCCCGCACGCCAATCCCGTGTTTCGATGCGACACCCGTGTCGCCAACTCCTGGAACGTCACATACGCCACCGAATGCAGGAAATTGGCACCGTCCATCGGCGCATCGACACCAACCGTCATGTGGTGCATTCGAGCGCGCTCCAACTCGACGGGATCCACCGCACGCGTCACCACCAGATAATCGCGCATGACGATGCCGTGACGGTTCTCCTCCGCAGTCCAGCGCCCCACCCATGTCCCCCAGGCACCGTCCAACGAAAAATTGTCTGCCAGCCCCCGGTGATACGACGGCAGATTGTCCTCGGTGAGCAAATTGGTGATCATCGCCGTGCGCGCCAGTTCCGACAACGACGACTGCTCGAGGGACCAGTCCTGCCCACCCATCGCCGCGAAATTGCGACCCAGATCCCACGGAACGTAATCATGCGGATGCCATTCCTTCGCCATCGACAGATGACGATTCAAATTGGCTTCCAACGTGCCGTCGAGTTCCCTCAACAGCTCTTCATGATCGAGAACGCGCGTCATCTGCGGGACTCCTTCGAGATTCGAGATGCCCGAATCGCCGATCGATTCGAGACAGTGGCGAACACCGCCCGCCGAGATCGAACGACGGCACACCCCCCTGCGGTGCGCCGTCGCGACCATTCACGTCGATCCGAGAACCGACGTCCTTGCACAGCGACCACGCTAAGGACCGAACCATCGATACGACACCGAACCGACGACTGTCTGGACATGTGGGCGCCGAAACACAGATCGCCTTGGGTCCAATCACAACCGGTCAAGCTGAGTGGCCGGGGGATCTCGCGGCGCACCCGATGGCACTCAATGTCACATTCAGTGGACTTTTCGTGGGTCAATGTCACATCGAGTGGACATGGGGGGTCGGCTGGAGAGACGAAAAAGGACGCCCACCGAAGTGGACGTCCTTTTCTTTGTGGAGCCTAGGAGATTCGAACTCCTGACATCTGCCTTGCAAAGGCAGCGCTCTACCAACTGAGCTAAGGCCCCGGGTGTTACCGGTAATCGTGGACGAACTCTACACGTCCACTCCGAGCGATTGTCACGCGGTGGGGATGCTGTGCCAGACGCCGTCCGAGCTGCGCTGCGAGCGCACCTTCGATACTGTCAGCACTGCGATCACCGCCGATGCGACAAGAAGAAGGATTTTCATGTCCTGCCTCTTTTCGTTCGTTCGGTGTGGGCCTAGGAGGACTTGAACCTCCGACCTCTTCCTTATCAGGGAAGCGCTCTAACCGCCTGAGCTATAGGCCCTCATCACTACTTCGGGCCGAAGAAAAGCTCTCCTCGAACCGAGGGATGAGATTACCGTATCGGGCCGCTGTCTTCCAAAACGGCCCGATACGGCTCTCGATGGTGCAGGTCAGTCGCGGTCTGCCAGTGTCACTTCGACGCCACCGACCAGGTCCGACGACAGGTTGTAGATGAAGGCGCCGATGGTGGTGAGAGCGGTGAAG
>NZ_LVCU01000102.1:0-4389 GCF_001647185.1 Rhodococcus sp. EPR-147 | reverse complement strand
CTCGGTGAACGCACTGTTGAGACGTTCCCAGACGCCCATGCCGTCGAGGACGGCGTACAGCAAACCGACGGACACCATCCACACGAAGAACAGTGACACTGCGATAACGAGGGCGATCTTGAGCGTCGACCACGGATCGATCTTGCGGATCTGGATGGTCGCCCGCAGGGGGTCGCCGTCCGCACTGGCCACGGCCGTGATGGCTGCCGGTGCTGCGCGCTCGGACTGGGACGGCTCCGGGTGCCGGACGGCAGACAGGTCCGGCATGTCCTTCGCCAGATCCTTGCGTTCGATGTGCCGTGTCGGTCCGTCGATGACCGCAGCCTTCGACCGGGCAGCTTCTCGCCGTTCGGTCTTGTCCTCCGTCGACTCACGCTTAGTGGGCTCGGCGGCCGTACGAGCGGTCCGATCGAACTCACCGTTCGGTGGCAGTGCCGCTCCGCGTCCGGACAGGTTGGTCTGCGGCTGATTCTGCGGCTGCTGCCGGTCCGTCCCCTGCGATGCGGGCCGCTGGGCGGCTCCGCGCTGCCAGGGCGGCGTTCCGGCGCCGGCCTGCGGATCGTCGTTCTGTTGAGCCGGCATCGCCTGAGTTGCTGCGGGACCTGCCTGATCCTGACCCCGAGCGGGCTCGGATGCACGAGATCCGTCACCGGTGGCAGCCGAGTCGGCGGATACCTGCGGTGTGCGGACGGTCTCGTTGGGCGAGGGCTGCTGTCCCGAGGGCTGCGGGGCTGCCTGCCGAGGAGCTTGACCGGCCGGTGCCTGCCGCTGCGGCGGTTGGCCGTTCGGCGGCGGACCGACGGGCCGTCCGGGAGCCTGCTGACCCGGACCTGGCTGACGGCCGGGAGCCTGCGGCGGCTGGGACTGACCGGCAGGAGCCTGTCCCTGCTGGGGTGCAGGCGGACGTTGCGGGGAAGCCCCCGGCGGTCCCTGAGGTGCAGGCGGTCGCTGCGGGGGCGGGGGTCCCTGAGCCGGGCGTGCCGGACCGTTCGGATTTCCCGGTGCCGGTCGGATCGGAGGGCGAGCACCACCTTGCGGTGCCGGGCCACGGCCCGCGGCAGGCGCGGGACGATTGGCCGGCTGCGGGCGGCTGCCCGGGCGAGCTCCCTCGGGCGGCGCGGGACGCGCGGGCTGCTCGGCTTCCCGGCTGTCCGGTCCACCGCTGGGGCCGGGCCTGCTACCAGGCCGGTTGGGAGTGCTCACTTACGACTCCTTCGCTGCATCGTCTTCGGTGCCCAGAGAATCCGGTTCGATCTCGTCGGCGTTGCGCGCGATCGCGAGCAGGGTGTCGCCTTCACCGAGATTCATCAACCGCACGCCCTTGGTTTGTCGGCCGGCCTTCCGAACCTGCTTGGCAGCGGTCCGGATCACACCACCACTGGACGTGATGGCGTACAGCTCGTCCTCGTCGTCGACGATGAGAGCTCCCACCAGCGTGCCACGCTTCGGGTCGTACTGGATTGTCAGCACTCCCTTTCCGCCGCGGCCCTGCTGCGGGTAATCCTCCATCGCGGTGCGCTTGGAATAGCCACCCGACGTCGCGACCAGCAAGAACTTGTTCTCGCTGACGACGTTGAGCGAGAGCAACGCGTCCTCGCCGTTGAATCTCATGCCCTGCACACCCGAGGTGGCGCGACCCATCGGGCGCAGTACCTCGTCGGTGGCCGAGAACCGGATGGACTGACCCTGCGCCGAGACCAGCAGCAGATCGTCGTCCGAGGATGCGAGAACCGCGCCGACCAACTCGTCGTCGCCGCGCAGATTGACCGCGACGATGCCGCCGCTGCGGTTGGAATCGAAATCCGTCAGACGCGACTTCTTGACGAGACCACCCTTGGTGGCGAGCACCAGGTAGGGGGCATCCTCGTAGGTCTTGATCTGGATGACCTGGGCGATGCGTTCGTCCGGCTGGAAGGCGAGCAAGTTCGCAACGTGCTGACCGCGAGCGGTTCGGTTCGCCTCGGGCAGCTCGTAGGCCTTGGCCCGGTAGACGCGACCTTTGGTGGTGAAGAACAGGATCCAGTCGTGCGTCGAGCAGACGAAGAACTTGCTGACGATGTCGTCCTGCTTGAGGCCCGCACCCATCACTCCCTTGCCGCCGCGCTTCTGCGAGCGGTAGAGGTCGGTTCTTGTGCGCTTGGCGTATCCGGTCTCGGTGATCGTGACGACCACGTTCTCCCGCGCGATCAGATCTTCGTCGTTGACGTCCCCGTCGGCGGCGATGATGCGCGTGCGACGGTCGTCACCGAACTTCTCGACGATCTCGGCGAGCTCGTCCCGCACGATCTGTCGCTGCCGCTCCGGCTTGGCCAGAATGTCCTGCAGGTCTGCGATGGTGCGTTCGAGTTCTGCCAACTCGTCGATGATCTTCTGACGCTCGAGAGCAGCGAGGCGCCGCAGCTGCATGTCGAGGATCGCCTGAGCTTGGATCTCGTCGATGTCGAGCAGGTCGATCAAGCCCTGCTTGGCCAGATCCACCGTCTGCGACGCACGAATGAGCGCGATGACCTCGTCGAGTGCGTCGAGAGCCTTGACCAAGCCACGCAAAATGTGAGCCCGCTCCTCCGCTCTGCGCAGCCGGTACCGAGTACGCCGAACGATCACGTCGAGTTGGTGGGTGACGTAGAAGCGAATCATCTGATCGAGGCGAAGGGTGCGCGGTACGCCGTCGACGATGGAGAGCATGTTCGCGCCGAAGCTCGTCTGCAGCTGCGAGTGCTTGTAGAGGTTGTTGAGCACGACCTTCGCGACCGCATCGCGCTTGATCGTGACGACGATGCGCATACCGACTCGGTCGGACGACTCGTCGTCGATCTTGGAGATACCGGACATCTTGCCGTCCCGTACCTGCTCGGCGATCGAGGTGATCAGGTTGTCCGGGTTGACCTGGTACGGCAGCTCGGTGATGACGATCGTGGTGCGACCGTTGGAATCTTCCTCGATCTCGACGACGCCGCGCATCCGGATGGAGCCGCGACCGGTCGAGTACGCGTCCTGGATACCCTGGCCGCCGACGATGAGTCCGTGGGTGGGGAAATCAGGGCCCTTGACGCGTTCCATGCAGGCAGCGAGGGTTGCTTCCTCGTCGGCCTCGAAGTTGTCCAGGGCCCAGAACACCGCGTCGCCCAGTTCACGCAGATTGTGCGGCGGGATGTTGGTGGCCATACCGACGGCAATACCGTTGGAGCCGTTCATCAACAGGTTCGGCACGCGCGACGGAAGTACCGTCGGCTCTTGGGTTTTGCCGTCGTAGTTGGGGATGAAGTCGACGGTTTCCTCGTCGATGTCGCGCAGCATCTCCATCGCCAGCGGGGTCAACCGGGCTTCGGTGTATCGCATGGCTGCGGCACCGTCGTTGCCACGTGAACCGAAGTTGCCCTGGCCGTCGACGAGTGGGTACCGCATCGACCACGGCTGAGCCAGACGCACCAGTGCGTCGTAGATGGAGGTGTCGCCGTGGGGATGGTAGTTACCCATCGTTTCGGCAACGGGGCGTGCGGATTTGACGTAGCTGCGGTCGGGGCGGAAGCCCGAGTCGTACATCGCGTACAGGACACGACGGTGCACCGGCTTGAGGCCGTCACGCACCTCGGGCAGGGCACGACCGACGATGACGCTCATGGCGTAATCGATGTAACTGCGCTGCATTTCCTGCTGGATGTCGACCGGATCGATCCGGTCTCCGCCCTCGGCGTTGGTGGTCGAACCCGGCGGGGGTCCTACCGGCGGTTCGGTGATGTCAGACATGCAAATCTCCTCGAGAAACGGTCACCTCCACGCACCGAGAAACCTCATCGGTGCGTGAAGGGAAGTGACTAAACGTCAAGAAAGCGAACATCTTTCGCGTTGCGGGCAATGAAGCTTCGGCGTGCGGAGACGTCCTCGCCCATCAGGACGCTGAACAGTTCGTCGGCCGCGGCCGCGTCGTCGAGGGTGACCAGACGCAGCACACGCACAGCCGGGTCCATCGTGGTTTCCCACAGCTCCTTGGCGTTCATCTCGCCGAGGCCCTTGTAGCGCTGGACGCCGTCCTCGACGTTGATCTTGCGCTTGTTGGCGATGCCGGCCTCGAGCAGTCCGTCGCGTTCACGATCGGAGTAGGCGAAGTCCGGTTCACCGCGGCTCCACTTGAGCTTGTACAGCGGCGGCATGGCGAGGTAGACGTGACCGTTCTCGATCAACGGACGCATGAACCGGAACAGCAGAGTCATCAGAAGCGTCGAGATGTGCTGACCGTCGACGTCGGCGTCGGCCATCAGCACGATCTTGTGATAACGCAGTTTGGTGATGTCGAACTCGTCGTGGATGCCGGTTCCGAAGGCGGTGATGATCGCCTGGACCTCGTTGTTCTTGAGGACGCGGTCGATACGAGCCTTCTCGACGTTGATG
>NZ_LVCU01000101.1:0-21994 GCF_001647185.1 Rhodococcus sp. EPR-147 | reverse complement strand
CCCCGTCGCCCCAGCGTCCCCCGCCCCCGAGTCCCCACCCCCGGAGTCCCCGCCGCCCCGGAGTCCCCGCAAATGCGCGCGCGTTTGTCATACGCGAGCAGATTCGTCTCCGATTCGACGCGATTCCCCGCGCACTTGGCGAATGCGCGCGCATTTGCTACCAGCCCCGGCTACACCCGAATCCCCAGCATCGAAGTTCGGCCGTGAACCGAGTGTCACCCCTGTCCCAAGGCGAGTGTTCACTCTCCCGCAGGGGGAGGGGTCAGAATGTCGATATGAACGGTTTGTTGACGATCGGTGAGTTCTCTCGGATCACGCACCTGTCGGTCAAGACGCTGCGGCGCTATCACGAGTCGGGTCTGCTCGAGCCTGCGACCGTCGACGACTACTCCGGCTATCGGTACTACGACACCGATCAGGTTGCCACGGCGCAGGTCATCAGCCGGTTCCGCACCATGCAGATGCCCGAGCGTGAGGTGCGGGCGATCATGCACACCCCGGACCCCGACGCCCGAGCCCGACTGATCACCGAACACCTCACTCGGCTCGAGCGGCAGTTGGACGACACCCGATCAGCGGTCACGGCCCTGCGGCGACTCCTCGACCCGACGCCACCGACCATCGAGGTTCGACGCATCCTCACCGAAGAGTGCTCTGTCGCAGCAATTTCCGAGATGGTCGACGCGTCCGAGGTGCTGGACTGGTACTCCGACGCGATGGCCGAGATCGACGCAGCCGTTTCCGACAACACCGGACCACCGGGTGGGTTGTACGACAACGAGTTGTTCACCGAGGGGCGCGGGGCCATGACCGTCTATGTCCCCATCGCACATACGCTCTCTCTGAACAGAATTCGGCCGATGACGCTGCAGCCGACCGAACTCGCGGTGACGGTCCATCATGGGCCCCACGACGATATCGACGTCACCTACGGCGCTCTGGGGATTTACGTGGAGACCAACGGCCTGGCCATCGCGGGGCCGGTTCGTGAGGTCTACGCCGTCGGGCCGCGCGATACGGACGATTCGACGCAGTGGCGCACGGAAATCGGATGGCCGGTGTTCGCGGCATCGCCGCGAACTCGGTAGTCAGCGACCCAACTGCCGGCTCGCGGCGTCGATTTCGGCATGACCGCCGATCTTCGCGTTTCGCCCCGCTCGATCTCCGGCCTTTCGGGCACCCTCGGAGTAGCCGGCGTTCGCGCTCTGGCCGCGCCAGTGTCCGCGCGCGGTCGAGGTCTGTCGATAGTAGTCGCGCAGTTCGATCTCCTTGTTGCGCAACACAAGCGCCGTACCAGCGCCCTGCTGCTCCTGTGCGATGGCCTTCGCCTCGGTGTCCTTCTTCACGTCACCGAGTCGTTGACCGATGCGCGACGCGAATGCGGTCTGGAAGTTGAGCCGCGCCGTCACCGCAGCGACCGGCACTTCCTCGCGCCGGGTGTAGCGTCGGCGATTCTTGATCGCGGTGACGGTACGGATGGCCGTCTCGGATTTGTAGGCACCGGACTTGATGTACGCGTCGGAGGCTCGCACCATCTGGATCAGCAGCGAGGAGTAGAGGGCTTCGGTGGTCTCGATGTCGGAGTCGAAACCGTAGGCGAACACCTGCGTCGACGATCGGGACACATCGCATTGGACGTCGTTGGCGTGTGCGATGGACACGAACAGGTGCACGTAGGTCTTGAGTCCACGCTTGCCCGGTTCTCCGATGGGGATCACCTTCTGGCTGGGTGTCGCCTGCCGTTCCCGTGACGCGCTGTGCGAACGAGCCACTGCCAGATCGACCGACGCCGACGTGGCCAGACGCTGAGCTGCCTCCATGAAGGCCTCGGCCTCGTGTGGATTGTCGGTGGACTCGGCCTGGCGCAGCAGCCCGCCGATCCGCGTCAGCATCTTGTCCGAACTCATGAGCGAAAGGCTACCGGCCCCTTACGACACGTCCTGGTTGACCGATTCAGGAACGCGATAACGACCACTGCGCGGTGCGATGTGTGCCACAGTACCCATCGACATATGTGTCGGGGGGAGCATCACAGCGAGATTCTGCGTGCCCATCTCCGGGCACATACCACCGCGTAGAAGTAAGTGGAGAGAACAATGGCGTCTTTGATCACGAAGGTGGCGGTGGTTGCAACGGCAGCCACGCTGCTGACGCTCACCGGATGTTCGAGCGACAGCGGTTCGGGCGGCGATTCGGGTGCTGCATCCGAAAATGCCGACGGCCGTGGACCTATCACCTATGTAGAGGGCCAGGACGCCACCGAGACCGGTGTCGTCCAGCAGATCATCTCGGAGTGGAACTCCAGCCACCCCGACGAGCAGGTCACCTTCAAGGAGCAGTCCGCCGACGCCGATCAGGCCCACGACGACTTCGTCCAGCAGCTGCAGGCTCAGCAGAGCGACTACGACGTGATGGCACTCGACGTCGTCTGGACCGCCGAGTTCGCGGCCAAGGGCTGGCTCGTGCCGCTCGAGGGCGAATTCGCGCTCGACAACGGAGGCGTTCTGCCCGCAACCGTCGCCAGCGCGACCTACAACGGCACGCAGTACGCCGCACCGAAGAACACCAACGGTGGACTGCTCTACTACCGCAGTGATCTGCTCCCCGAGGCGCCCACCACCTGGGCCGAGCTCACCGAGGACTGCCAGGTCGCCCGGGACAACAACATCGACTGCTACGCCGGGCAATTCGCCCCGTACGAAGGTCTGACGGCCAACGCGTCGGAGATCATCAATGCGCACGGCGGATCCATCGTGGCCGAGGACGGCAAGACCCCCACCGTCGACAGCCCGGAGGCGAGGGCAGGACTGCAGACCCTCGTCACCGCGTTCGAGACCGGCGTCATTCCCGCTCAGGACACCACGTTCAAGGAGTCCGAGAGCCAGCAGGCATTCCAGGACGGTCAGACCTTGTTCCTGCGCAACTGGCCGTACGTCTACGGCACCGCGGCCGAGGAAGGATCGACTGTGGCCGGAAAGTACTCGGTCGCACCGCTTCCCGGAGTCACCGGAGTCGGCACCTCGACGCTCGGCGGATACAACGCCGCGATCAGCGCGTACTCCGAGAACAAGGCCACCGCTGCCGACTTCCTGCGATTCCTGCAGGGCGAGCAGGCTCAGCGCATCATCGCCGAGGGTGCACTGCCGCCCGTGCTCGCATCGCTGTACGACGACCCCGCACTGATCGCCGCGATGCCGTACCTTCCCGCACTGAAGGAATCCATCGAGAATGCAGTTCCGCGTCCCGTGACCCCGTTCTACCCGGCCGTATCGAAGGCCGTGCAGGACAACGTGTCTGCCGCGATCAAGGGTGAGAAGAACGTCGACCAGGCGATCACGGACATGCAGGCCGGCATCGAAACCGCCGGCGCCAACTGATTTCGGGAGAACCAATGGCTGTACCTGCTGGTGTGACCAGTGGGGCCGGCGCAACCACCGCGGCCGGGGGCTCGTCCCCCGGCCGCGGTCGGCATGTGCGGTCCAAGAACAAGCGCTTCGGCCTGACGCCTGGTCGGGCCTGGCTGCTGATCGCACCGACGCTGGTGATCCTCGCGATCGTCATCGTCTACCCGGTCGTTCGAGCTCTGGTGATGTCGTTCTCCAAGGATCCCGGTCTCGATCCGGCCACCGGCATGTTCGTCTCCGGCGGCTCTGCGGGTTTCGCCAATTACACGCATTGGATACTGCAGCAATGCACGTCGGCGTCGGGCACGCTGGTGCCCTGCCCGCCGGGAACTCTCGGTTCTCAGTTCTGGGGCGCGGTCGGCAACACCGCGTTCTTCACCGTCGTGACGGTGTCCATCGAGGTGGTCATCGGCTTCGCCATGGCCGTGATCATGGGCAAGACCTTCGCCGGACGGGCCCTGCTGCGCGCCGCGATCCTGATCCCGTGGGCCATCCCGACGGCGGTGACGGCCAAGCTCTGGTACTTCATCTTCGCGTACGACGGTATCGCCAATCGCATTCTGGGAACGAACATTCTGTGGACCGGTGACGCGTGGCCGGCGCGTTTCGCGGTCATCATCGCCGATGTCTGGAAGACGACGCCGTTCATGGCTCTGCTGATCCTGGCCGGGCTACAGATGATCCCGGCGGACGTCTACGAGGCAGCTCGCGTCGACGGCGCGTCGGCGTGGCAGCGTTTCACCAAGATCACGCTGCCACTGGTCAAGCCCGCGCTGATGGTCGCAATTCTGTTCCGCACCATGGACGCGCTGCGGATGTACGACCTTCCCGCCATCCTCACCGAAGGCAATCCCGCCACGCGAACCATCTCGATCCTGGTGGTGGAGCAGATCCGGCAGGGATTCAACAGCGCTGCGGCACTGTCGACCATCTCGTTCGTCATGATCTTCGTAGTGGCGTTCATTTTGGTCAAGTTCCTCGGTGCCAATGCCGTTGCCACGCAGGACACTCAGCGTAAGGGGGCCGGCCGATGAAGCAGGCCCGCATCTATCTCGGCGTCGTCGTCATTCTCGTCTGGGGGCTGGCACCGTTCTACTGGATGGTCGTCACCGCGTTCCGCGACCCGCGCTACACCTTCGACACGACGCCGTGGCCGACGCATGTCACGTGGGAAAATTTCGAAAATGCCCTGTCGACCGCGAACGGCAACAACTTTCTGCGGGCGGTGGGCAACAGCCTCATCGTCGGCGGCGCGACCACGCTGATCGCACTGACCATCGGCATCTTCACTGCATATGCACTCTCGCGCATCGACTTTCGCTTCAAATACGTGGTGACGGGCATCATCCTGGGTGCCTCGATGTTCCCGGTCGTCGCGCTGGTCACCCCGCTGTTCCAGTTCTTCACCAACATCGGATGGATCGGCAGCTATCAGGCCATGATCATCCCGAACATCTCGTTCGTACTGCCATTGACGATCTACACGCTGGCGGCGTTCTTCGCCGAATTGCCCTGGGAGCTCGAAGAAGCCGCCCGGATCGACGGCGCCGGACGCTTCCAGGCCTTCCGATTGGTGATGCTTCCACTTGCCGCACCTGCCCTGTTCACCACCGCCATCCTCGCGTTCATCGCAGCGGTGAACGAGTACCTGCTGGCGAGTCAGCTCTCGAGTGACAGCACCGAGCCGGTGACCGTGGCCATCGCGCGGTTCACCGGCAACGATCCGCTCGTGGTGCCGTATGCGGCAATCATGGCCGCCGGGACCATCGTGGCCATCCCGCTGGTGATCATGGTGCTGCTGTTCCAACGCCGCATCATCTCGGGCTTGACCGCAGGCGGCGTCAAGTCGTGACGGCACAGGATCATCTGCAGCTGCTGGCGGGCATTCTGGGATTCTTCGCGCTGGTGGCGCTCGGGTTCGCTGTCGCCGGGATCATCGGAGGTGATCCCGGCGTACTGCCGTCGCTGGCGCTGCTGGGTCTGCTTGTCGCACTGTGGTTCACCGTCAAGAAGATTCGCTGACTCTCAGCGTGCGCGGATGGCACCTTCGATGTCTTCTGCACTGATCGACCGTGTGCAGAAGAACCAATCCTGGCATTCCACGTCGGAATCGGCACCGTCCATTCGGTCCGCGGCAGTACCGCACGAACCGGCCGGTGGCACGATGACCGGGTCGCCCGGGCGCCAATCTGCCGGCGTCGCAACGTCGAATGCGTCTGCGGTCTGCAGTGCCTTGATCAGACGCAGGATCTCGTCGAAGTTCCGACCGGTGCTCAGCGGGTAGTAGATGACTGCGCGCACCACACTCTTCGGGTCCACGACGAACACCGCCCGCACTGCCTTCGACGAGCTCTCGCCGGGCATGATCATGCCGTACGCCCGGGCGATGTCCATCGAGATGTCCTCGACCAGAGGAAATTTGACCTCGACACCGGACATCCCGTTGAAACTGATCTTGTCCTTGATCGTGCGCAACCACGCTATATGGCTGTACAGACCATCGATCGACAGTCCGACCAATTCGGTGTTGTAGTCACGCAATTCGTTTGCCATCGAGGCAAAGGTGATGAACTCACTGGTGCAGACGGGTGTGAAATCTGCGGGGTGCGAGAAAAAAATGACCCAATTTCCGCGGTAGTCGGCGGGAAAATCGATGGGCCCTTGCGTGGTGACTGCGGTGAACGACGGCGCGCGGTCTCCGATTCGTGGCATTCCGACGTCGGTCGCGGGCTCTGTCTGGGTGCTGGTCATGGGTTCCTCGTCCTGTGCTGTTCTCGGTCGGGTATCGGGTGTGGTGGTCACGGGTGCCTGTAGTTGGCCTCGTAGGTCTTGCGGTCGCGTTCCGCACTGGGCGTAGCGCGTGGAATCGAGGCTGCGTCGATCCCGTGTTGCCCGAGCCGGAACGCGCGATAGATCAGATGCAGTGCGGAGGCGAAGTAGACGACCGGGACGAAGATCAGCATCATCATCAGACCCGCAATCCAGTTCGGCCCTGGAAACAGGAGGAACAGCAAGAGCACGGCGGCCAGTGGAACGAGGAATCGGGCCAGATAGCGCGGAGTGGATCCACGTCCGGTCAGGTCGTGGAGGACCCAATCCCGTAGGTCGTCCGGGAGGACGCCGCCGACGTCGTAGCGAAGACGCTGACCGAAGGTGGGAGTTTTCATGTCTTCGACCGTAGGTTCGCATCGGCACCGGGCGCTGGGGTAGGAAGTCCCGACCTGTGCGCCGAACGACTCCGGTTATCGATCCGGTTCAGATCGCGGTGGAACCGAAGGCATCCAGCGTCATCGAGACCAACCTCGCCGACGCGGCGTTCGGTTTCGGGGTCCAGACGAGAGCCAACAGCGCTGCTGTGGTCGAGTCCGCCAGCTCCACCACAGTCAGTCGATCGCCGTAGGTATCGAGCATCGATGCGCTCAGAATTGCCACCCCTAGGCCGCGTGCAGCGAGGTCGGCGACTGCGTCGGGAGCGCTGGCCTGCAACGGGATCGACGGCGGCAGCCCCGCTCCGGCGCAGTCACGGTCGAACACCGCCCGCACTCCGGTACCCACGGGAAGCGAGACGACCGGGTAGTGATTCACCTGAGCCAACGTCGCCCGCTCGAGCGATGCCAACGGATGGTTCGGTGACACGGCCGCGCAGATTCGTTCCTCGATGATCACCATCGATTCCAGTCCGTCGGGGGCCCGAGCCGCGACGCCGACCAGTGCGAGATCCAGTTCCCCTGAGCGCACATCGGCTACCAGACGATCCGAATTACCCTCCTGCAGAGCAAGTTCGACACCAGGATACGCCGAACGGAAGCGGGCCAACGCGTCGAACAGTTGTGGGACGGTGCACGCGGTCACCATGCCGATCCGGACGGATCCACGTAGAAGTCCGGCAACATCGTCGACGGATTGCCGAACCGAGTCGGCGGCGGCCAGAGTCGCACGGGCGTGTGCCAGCGCGGCCTGGCCTGCGGTGGTCAATGTTGCTGTACCGCCGGATCTGTCGATCAATTCGGCACCGAGTTCTCGTTCGAGCGCGCGGATCTGGGCGCTGACGCCGGATTGGCTGATGTGAACTCGGGCAGCGGCGCGGGTGAAGTTCGCTTCCTCGGCCACGGCGACGAAGTACTCCAGCTGCCTCAGTTCCACTGCTGAACATCCAGATTCGGACCCTCACCGGCATCGAGTCTGGCGACGTTGCGCTTCGGGGCAGTCACGCGGTAGCTGCAGTCGATCAGTTCGGCGGCCTCGGCCCAGACGTCGTCGTCGGCGTCGGAGAGGTCGAATCCCACCCAGCCGGCCGGTCCGAGGTAGGCGGGGTGGAAGTACCGGGGTTCGAGCTCGCAGGCACGCTGTTCCTCGGCGCTCTCGCATTTGACCAGGATCGAGAGGTCGTGTTGGTCGCCGCCTTTGACGCCACCGCCGAAGTACACGAAGACCGAGGACGTGCGGAAGGTAGGCCGTCCGTGGGAGATCTTCTCGGACACCTCGGGATAGGCGAAGGCCAGCGCGCGGACGCGTTCGAGGACCGGATGCTTGGACGTGGGATCGATGGCCACCAGCACACGATAGCTCGCTAGCTTCAGCTGCGGCTATGAGTAGAACTTCTGATGGTCATCGGAAGCAACTGTTGGACTTCTGACCCGGTGCGCTCGAGACTCGAGGTCATGACACGGACACCGAAAGAAGTTGCCGCAACCTACTTCGAGGCCTGGAAAAGCAAAGATTTCGACACCCTGGCGTCGATCCTGCACGAGGACGCGACATTCCGGGGACCACTGGGCACAGCGGCCAACGGCGCGGAATGTGTGGCGGGATTGAAAGGAATGTCGGAGATCGTCACCGACATCGATATCACCCACGTCTTCGTGGACGGCCCCAACGTACTGACGTGGTTCGATCTGCACACGTCGATCGCCTCCCCGGCAAGCACCGCCAATTGGCAGCGAATCGAGGACGGAACAATCAGGGAAATCCGGGTGACATTCGATCCACGAGAAATCACCGCGGCCGGATAGACGAACGCCCACCGGTCCACTCGATGTGACATTCAGTGACCTTTTCGGGGGTCAATGTCACATCGAGTGGACTGGCGGGCGGGGGCAGTGGCGCGGATGAGTGCCGTCGCAGGCACTCAGTCACACCACTGTCGCAGGCATTTATGCGTCGATGATGAACGCTTCCAGTTGCTCGCGAGCGACGTCGTCGGCCAGCTGCTTCGGCGGGCTCTTCATCAGGTAGGCCGAAGCCGGGATGACCGGTCCACCGATTCCGCGGTCCTTGGCGATTTTCGCGGCGCGGACTGCGTCGATGATGACTCCTGCGGAGTTGGGCGAGTCCCACACTTCGAGCTTGTACTCGAGGCTCAGGGGAACGTCACCGAAGGCGCGGCCTTCGAGGCGGACGTAGGCCCACTTGCGGTCGTCGAGCCAGCCGACGTGGTCGGACGGTCCGATGTGGACGTCCTTGGCGTTGAATTCCTTCTGCAGGTTCGACGTGACGGCCTGGGTCTTGGAGATCTTCTTCGACTCGAGGCGGGTGCGCTCGAGCATGTTGAGGAAGTCCATGTTGCCGCCGACGTTGAGCTGCATGGTGCGGTCGAGCTGCACGCCGCGGTCTTCGAAGAGCTTGGCCATGACGCGGTGGGTGATGGTGGCACCGACCTGGCTCTTGATGTCGTCGCCGACGATGGGGACGCCTGCGTCCTCGAACTTCTTGGCCCAGACGGGGTCCGAGGCGATGAAGACGGGCAGCGCGTTGACGAAGGCGACGCCTGCGTCGATGGCGGCCTGTGCGTAGAACTTGTCGGCTTCTTCGGATCCGACGGGGAGGTAGGACACGAGCACGTCCACCTTGGCGTCGCGCAGGGCCTGCGCTACGTCGACGGCGTCGCCGTCGGCCTCGGTGATGGTCTCGCGGTAGTACTTGCCGAGGCCGTCGAGGGTCGGTCCGCGGAGGACGTGGACGTCCTTCGGGGGTACGTCGGCGATCTTGATGGTGTTGTTCTCGCTGGAGAAGATGGCCTCGGAGAGATCGAAGCCGACCTTCTTGGCGTCCACGTCGAACGCGGCGACGAACTCGACGTCGCGGACGTGGTACTTGCCGAACATGACGTGCATGAGGCCGGGGACGGTGGCGTTCTCGTCCGCGTCCTTGTAGTACTCGACACCCTGGACCAGGGATGAGGCGCAGTTGCCCACACCCACAATGGCCACGCGGATTGCGTTGTTGTTCTCACCCATGGTCGGGTTCTCCTTCTGTCTTGACTGTCCTGTTTGGTGCTGTGCGGGACGGTGCTGGGTTGGGGTCGGCCTGCTCGGCTGCGATGACTTCGTTGAGCCAGCGCACCTCGCGTTCGCTCGATTCGAGACCGAGCTGATGTAGCTGCCGGGTGTAGCGGTCGAGTGTCCCGTTCGCCTTGGCCACAGCGTCGCGGAGGCCTTCTCGGCGCTCCTCGACCTGGCGACGTCTGCCTTCGAGAATGCGGACTCGAGCTTCCGCGGGAGTCCGACTGAAGAAGGCAAGATGTACGCCGAATCCGTCGTCGGTGTAGTTCTGCGGTCCGGTGTCGGCCACCAGTTCGGCAAATCGTTCCCTGCCGAGCGGGGTGAGCTGATACACCCGTTTTGCTCGTCTCTTCACGAGCAAGTCGGGACCGGCGTCCTCGGCGATGAGACCGTCGGTTTGTAGTCGACGGAGTGCCGGGTACAGCGATCCGTACGAAAACGCTCGAAAAGCTCCGAGCAGGCCGGTCAGCCGCTTGCGGAGCTCGTAACCGTGCATGGGTGATTCGAGAAGCAGTCCGAGAATTGCGAGCTCGAGCATGCAACTCCCCCTTCTCGAATCCAACGATCACATCATGACGATGCGATTGACCGCACTATCGAAGAATGTATCGCGCCGATACATATTCTGACAACTCGGCCGTGCACGTATCGTGCGACACATGACCCCGGTCGACGCGCTTCTCGCCGCCGCGGCCCTCCACCTGGGCTTTCAGATGGTGGTGACCGGCGTCGTCTATCCGGCGCTGGCGGAGGTTCCGGACGAAGACTGGTCGCGTGCCCACGACGCACTCGCGTCGGATAACCCTCGTCGTCGGGCCGGTCTACGGACTGCTCGCTGCTGCGTGTCTGTGGGTGTTGGTGTCCGGGCCGATCGATGCGGTTGTCTTGACGAGCATCGGCGGCGCGGCGGTCTCGGCGTCGGCGACTGCCTTCGTGGCTGCCCCCACCCATGGCGAACTGGGGCGTGCGGGACGCAACGAACACCTGATGAGTCGGCTGCGATCGGCGGACCGCGTACGTCTCTGCGGTGCAGTGGTGTGTGCGTTTTTTGCACTGTCGGCGTGACCGAGCGCGGGTGAACGTGCACGTGGCCAGTCGGCTCAGCGAGACGGTGCCACCATCAGCACGGCATCGACTCGATACTCGCCCCACTGCTGCGCAGACGTCCCGATCTGTTGCCACCCTCGCCTGCGGTAGAAGCCGAGGGCGGCGCTACTCGGCTCGACGAGCAGAACCGCCACGCGCCCTGCATCGCGCGCAGCATCGATCGCGTGTGCAAGCAGAGTCGTTCCACTGCCCGGTACGGAACCGTCGGTGACCAAGCGCGACACCACAGCGAGTCGATCAGCAGCCACCCCCGTTGCTCGCCGCCACTGCGCGCTTGCGTCGTCCGCGCCGGGATCGGTTCCCGGTGCTGCCGTCGAGTGCAGCGCGACATGGCCGACGACGGCGTCGTCGGACTCGGCCACCCAGGCCGCGAGTTCGTTCGGTGGGGCAAGCCAGTCGGCTCGCACCGCCGCTGCGCGCACGGGATAACGGTGTAATTCGTGCGCACGTTGCAGGATGGGCAGGAGAGTGGTCAGGTCGCCGTGTCGTCGGGGGCGCACGTGGATGCCCGATGTGGCCGACATGCGAGCAAGTGTAGGGACCGGAGCTCACACCGAATCGACGTCGGTGCGATCTGCGTCTCTCGCCTGCGTCGAGGGGCAGACCGCGTCGGCACAGGTGGAGCGGAGTTTCCGAGGGCCGAAATGGGCCCTGCTCGCCGTCGAGGCGGGGTTCGCAGGTCCGCATCGGAGGGGCCGCACGTACTCTGGTCCTCGTGCGACTTCAGCGACAGGTGGTGGACTACGCCCTTCAGCGTCGGTCGCTGCTGGCCGAGGTGTACTCCGGAAGGACGGGCGTCGCAGCGGTCTGTGATGCGGATCCGTACCTTCTTCGCGCCGCCAAGTTCCACGGACGTGGCAGCGATGTGGTGTGCCCCATCTGCCGCAAGGAGCAGCTCACGCTGGTGTCCTGGGTGTTCGGTGAGAAGCTCGGGGCACTGTCCGGGTCGGCGAGAACGGCGGACGAACTCGTCCGTCTCGCGGCGACCCAGGAGGAGTTCTCGGTCCACGTGGTCGAGGTGTGTAGGTCGTGCAGTTGGAACCACCTCGTCCAGTCCTATGTCCTCGGGGCCGTCCCCGCGCCCAAGCAACCCCGTCGTCCGCGATCGGGTTCCCGTCAACCGAACCGTCGAACAGCGAGTGAGTGACACAATCGCTCAGCTGATCCCATCCACCGAGAATTCGACGCGGCCGCCGAAATTACTGGAGATTCGTACGTGAGTTCCCCCTACGACAACAATCCGGGTAGCAACGAACCGGGCCGTAGCGACTCCGGACGGCGTCCCGACGTGCCCGGGCCGCCGCGCGGCAGCCGGCATTCCGACCCACCCGGGCGTCGCCCGGTACCCCCTCCCGGCCAGCGTCCGATGCCGCCGCAGGGCCGTCCCCCGATGCCTCCGCCCGGCCAGCGACCGGTACCCCCTCCCGGCCAGCGACCGGGACCTCCTCCCGGTCAGCGTCCGATGCCGCCGCAGGGTCGTCCTCCCATGCCTCCTCCCGGCCAGCGACCCGGTCCCCCTTCCGGTCAGCGTCCGATGCCCCCGCAGGGCCGCCCTCCCATGCCCCCGCAGGGCCGGCCCGTTCAGGGCAGACCGCCGGTGGATCCGGTGAGTGGACGTCCCGCGGGCGAGCGTCCCTACGGCGAACGTCGGTACGGAGAGCCGCCCATCGCGCCTCCAGTGCGATCCGCCGCCCCGACGGGCGTGACTCGGTCCGGCGCTGTGCCACCACCCCACGAACCGAACGATCCATCAGTTCTCTCCTCGGGCAGCGAACCGCCCGAGCCGCCCGAAAGAGGTCCCGCCGCGAAAACGAAGAAGAAGTCCAAGTGGCGGGTCGTTCGACGCACGATGTATGCGTTGATCGCCCTGGGTCTGATCGTGCCGATCCTGGCGTTCATGGTGGCCTACACCGTCGAGGACGTGCCGCGTCCCGGCGACATCAGAACCAACCAGGTCGCCACGATCTTCGCGGCCGACGGCTCGAGTGTGCTCGGCAAGGTGGTGCCACCCGAGGGCAACCGCACCGACGTGACGATCGATCAGATCCCGGAGCACGTGCGCAACGCCGTTCTCTCGGCCGAGGATCGCGACTTCTACTCCAATCCGGGATTCTCGGTGACCGGTTTCGGCCGGGCTCTGCGTGACAACGTGCTCGGACGCGACAGTGCCGGCGGTGGCTCGACCATCACCCAGCAGTACGTCAAGAACGCGCTGGTCGGTAACGATCGGACGCTGACCCGAAAGATGCGTGAGCTCGTCATCTCCTCGAAGATGGCGCGGCAGTGGTCCAAGGACGACATTCTCGCGGCGTACCTGAACACCATCTACTTCGGTCGCGGTGCCTACGGCATCGCCGCCGCGTCGACGGCGTACTTCGGCAAGTCCGTCGACCAGCTGTCGGTGGAGGAGGGTGCCGTTCTCGCCTCCGTCATCCAGCAACCCTCCAATCTCGATCCCGAGTTCAACCCCACCGGCGCGCAAGCGCGTTGGGACTACGTGCTCGACGGCATGGTCTCCCAGGGTCAGCTCGATGCGACCCAGCGGGCGTCGATGATGTTCCCGGCGGTGGTCCCGAGCGCGCAGGTCGACACCGGTGATGCTCAGGATGCCGGGCCGGACGGCTTGATCAAGGCCCAGGTGCTGCGAGAGTTGTCGGCGGTGGGTATCAGTGACCAGGACCTCAATACCGAGGGGTTGCAGATCACCACGACCATCGACCCGAACGCTCAGGCGGCCGCGGTCGAGGCCGTGAACAGCAACATGGAGGGCGAGCCCTCGGAGCTGCGGACGGCGTCGGTGTCGATCGATCCACGCACCGGCGCGGTTCGCTCGTACTACGGCGGTGCGGACGGTCGAGGATTCGACTTCGCCCAGTCCGGCTTGCAGACCGGATCCTCGTTCAAGGTGTTCGGTCTTGCCGCCGCGCTGGATCAGGGCATTCCGCTGTCGAAGATGTACGACAGCTCCCCGCTCGACGTCAACGGCATCGAGATCAGCAATGTCGAGGGCGCTTCCTGTGGAACGTGCACCATCGCCGAGGCGCTGAAGCGTTCACTGAACACCAGCTTCTACCGGATGATGCTCAGCATGGACAACGGTCCGCAGGCCATCGCGGACATGGCACACACGCTCGGCATCCCGCAGGAGATCGAGGGCGTCGGGCCCACCCTCACCGAGCCCGACAACGCGGGCCCCAACTACGGAGTCGTGCTCGGCCAGTACCAGTCTCGCGTCATCGACATGGCTTCTGCCTACGCGACACTGGCTGCGTCCGGCGTCTATCACACTCCGCACTTCGTGCAGAAGGTCGTCACCGCCGACGGCACCGTGCTGCTCGACCGGGCTCCCGAAGCCGGCCAACAGGTCGTCTCGGCTGCGGTTGCGGACAACGTGACCTCGGCGATGCGTCCGATCGCCGGCTACTCCAACGGTCACAACCTCGCCGGCGGTCGCCAGTCGGCAGCCAAAACCGGTACCGCTCAGCTCGGAGACACCGGTCAGAACAAGGATGCCTGGATGGTCGGCTACACGCCGTCGCTGTCCACTGCCGTCTGGGTGGGCACCGAGCAGGGTCTGCCGCTCGAGAACAGTTACGGCGGACCGATCTACGGATCGGGCCTACCGTCGGACATCTGGAAAGACACGATGGACGGCACGTTGGACGGCACCTCGAACGAGACCTTCCCGACGCCCGAGGCCATCGCGGGTCAGGCCGGTGTGCCGCAGTACTCGGCACCCGCTCCGGCGACGACGGTGGCACCATCGACAGCTCCGCCGCAGGTGACCCTGCCGATTCCGACGGAGATCTCGCCGCCGGTCGTCATCACTCCGCGGCAGGTCGAGATTCTGCCCGGCGTGACGATCCCGCTTCCCGGACTGGCACCGGCGCAGCCTGCGGAACCCGAACCGGCGGCACCCGAACCGGCAGCGCCCGAACCGGCAGCGCCCGGGCAGTAGCGACGCGGCGGTGACGACCGAACCCGACCGCAAGGGTCGAGCCGTGGCGAGCCCCGGTCGCCTCGATTCGGCGAGCGCTGCGGACCGCGATCTACCCAGTCGTACCGACCCGATGACCGAGGAATTGTCCTCGGTCATCGGCGGTCCGGTCGGCAAGCACGCGGTCATCGGTCGGCAGCGCTGGTTCACTGCGCTCCGGGTGATTCTGCTGCTCGCGGTGGTCTTTCTCTGCTTCGGTTGGTTCGCCAAGGCCGCGTGTATCCAACAGGCACCGGTGGGACCGGGCGGTGAGCTCGGACTCGATTGGAGCGGTAGTCGTCAGTACGTGGCGATGTGTTACTCCGATACCGTGCCGCTGTACGGGGCGGAGCGACTCGATCAAGGTGCGTTCCCGTACAAGAAGTCCTGGGAAGAGACCAAGGCCGACGGGTCGAGTCAGATTCGGTACATGGAGTACCCGGTGCTCGCCGGGCTCTACCAATACGGCTCGATGGTCGTCGGAAAGGCATGGAACTCACTGAGTTTCCTGCCGCAGGCGTTGCCGGTCGTCGTCTACTTCAACGTGGTTGCCCTGGGATTGGCCGTCGCCTGGTTGGTCACCGTGTGGGCCACCGCCATAGCCGCCGGACGCCGCATCTGGGACGCGGCCCTCGTGGCGGCTTCGCCTCTGGTGATCGTGCACGGATTCACCAATTTCGACGCTCTCGCAACGGCTTTCGCGCTCACCGGTTTGCTGGCATGGGCCAAGAAGAAGCCGGTGCTGGCCGGAGTTCTGATCGGTCTCGGCGGTGCCACCAAGCTCTATCCCCTGCTGTTCCTCGGGCCCCTGCTGGTGCTGTGCTGGCGCACCGGAAAGATGCGCGAGTGGGGCATCACCGCCGGTGCGGCGATCGGTGCCTGGTTGGCGGTCAATCTTCCACTGGCGCTGCTGTATCCGTCGGGATGGTACGAGTTCTTCCGGCTCAATTCCGAGCGCGGCGCGGACCCGGATTCTCTGTACAACGTCGTCACCTCGTTCACCGGTTGGACCGGTTTCGACGGTCCCCTGTACCCGGGCGACAAACCGTTGGTTCTCAATGCCGTGACGCTCGTGTTGTTCGCCATCGTGTGTGCGCTGATCGCGTACATCGGCACGACGGCACCGACGCGGCCGCGGCTCGCGCAGCTGGTGTTCCTGGTGGTGGCCGGGTTCCTGCTCACCAACAAGGTGTGGAGTCCGCAGTACTCGCTGTGGCTGGTTCCGCTGGCCGTACTGGCGTTGCCACATCGTCGAATCCTGTTGGCGTGGATGACGATCGACGCCTTCGTCTGGTTCCCGCGGATGTACTACTACCTGGGTGTGGAGAACAAGGGTCTACCCGAACAGTGGTTCACCGCGACCGTCGTGGTGCGCGATGTCGCCGTGATCGGATTGTGCGCGTTGATCGTTCGGCAGATCTACCGTCCGGCGGAGGATCTCATTCGAAACGGCAGCGCCGTCGACCCGCTCGGTGGCGTGCTCGACGGCGCTGCAGATCGGACGACTACTGCCCGCAAGGTCACATATAGCGGCCGAGCTGTTTGACGGCTTCACCGGCATGCTTGGCCTGGATACCGTCGCCGATGGCCTGGAGCTTCCATTCGCTGCCCTGGCGGTACACCTTCGCCATCACCAGACCGGTGAACGGCATGCCGCCCTGCAGGGTGAAGCGGGCCAGTTCGGTGTTGGTGGTGTTGTCGACGAGACGGCAGAATGCGTTCGCGACCTGCTCGAACGTCTGACCGCGGTACGACGTGACCGTGAAGATGATGCCGGTCACGTGCTTGGGTACCCGCGTCAGGTCGACCACGATCACCTCGTCGTCGCCCTCGCCTTCGCCGGTGAGGTTGTCACCCTGGTGCACGATCGAGCCGTCCTTGGCATTGAGCTGCCCGTAGTAGACGACATCGTTGACGTTGCGGTCGGCGAGCATGATCGCCGACGCGTCCAGGTCGATGTTCGCAGCTCGGCCGCCGCCGCCGAAGAATCCGCCCTTCTTCGGAGTGGTCACCGGGTCCCAGCCGAGACCCATCCGGATGACCGTCAGCGCCACGCCGCCGTCCTTGCGGAGGGTGACCTTCTGGCCTTTCGTGAGGCTGACGGGCTTGGACTTGGTGAGGCTGACTTCCGGAGCCTCGGTGGGGACCGGGGCGGCGGGCGGTGCCGGCGGGGCAGCGGGCGGCGGTGGAGTGACGGGAGCGGGAGGAGGTGTCGGTGCGGCAGGTGTCGGAGCAGGGGCGTCGTCCACGGACACACCGTGATCGGTCACCAGGGCGGCGAACCCGCCCGCGTAGCCCTGCCCGACGGCTCGCACCTTCCAACTTCCCTGACGGCGGTAGATCTCCAGCGCGATCACGATGGACTCCGAGCTGAGGCCATCGATTGTGTACTCGTACAACACATTTCCGGCTGTATCGCTCACCCGCGCCACGGGGGCGGTGGATCGCCCGAAGTTGCTCGACGCGTCGTCGAGGGTGATGACCGCGCGGATCTGCTCGATGTCGGCGGGCACTGCAGCGAGCGACACGGCGAGCCGGGCCGGTCCGCCCTGGCCGGGCTCGAGGCGAACACCGGGGCCGGTGGGCTGGTTGAAGAACACGAAGTCGGCGTCGGTGCGTACTTTTCCGGCGTCGGTGACCAGTAGCGCGGACAGGTCCGCAGGTACGGCCAGCGAGATGGAGACGACGACGTCACCGACGGTGAGGGGGCCGTTCTGACCCTTGGACAACGGTTGACCGGCCGGAGCAGACAATGTGATGGACTCTCTCTCGTAGTGCTGGTTACCGTCATCCAATGTACTTGTTCGATTTGTCCGACTGGTGTGGCTGCGATCGGGCGGACGTCAGATCTCGCGGAGGGTGAACAGGTCGCCGGGTGTGCAGCCGAGGACGCGACAGACTGCGGTGAGCGTCGAGAATCGGATGGCCTTGGCGCGGTCGTTCTTGAGCACCGACAGATTGACGACGCTGACCCCGGCGAGACGCGAGAGTTCCGCGAGAGTCATACCGCGGGCGTCGAGAATCTCGCCCAGATGACAGACGACGAGATGGTCGACGAACTCTTCCGCCATCAGACCAGACCATCGGCATCGCGAGCGAGCTTGGAGCCTTGCCGGAGAACTGCGTAGACGAATTGCAGGACCAGAGCGACGATCAAGGCCAGCCAGACCGAGCCGAAGCTTCGTGCAGTATCGGTGACCTCGGTTGTTTCGAGTGCGGCCTGAATGGCGTTGGTACTCATCACCCGAAGCCCTCCGGTGATGACCGGGTACAGGACCAGGCAGGCAGCAACCACGACCAGGTCGATGCTGGCACCGACGCTGAACGGGGTCTCCTTGATGACATTGTCGAAGAATCGGTACGCGAAGAAGATTCCCACCAGGATGAGGATTCCGCCGGCCACGATCTCGCCGTACCTCATGAAGTCGATCATCCCGATGAGCCGCTGGACGTCGCTTTTGGGGACACTGAGCTCGATGACGTTGCCTGGCTGCAACTGTCCGCCGAACAGGTCGAGCGTCGGCGACTCCTCCATAGGCGTGACGGTTGCGCTGACGTGGTCCGAGGAGCGGTATTCCCACATCTTCCGACCGGTCCAGATCACAGCTGCCGCCGCATAGAAGGCCATCGTCCATTTGTTCGCCCGTGCCGAGCCCACTCCGTATACCATCCCGCCGCCTCCATATCGATAGTCGATAACAACGAATATCGATAACCTATCGAAAATCGATACGGTGTCAAGAGTGGGCCGTCCTCACCGCCTCAGCGCCAGTGCCACGTGCCGTCCGATCTCCGACGCCAGGCCGGCAGTATCGGCGGGCGCGATGTCGATCGTTTCCGCGGAGTGGACGATGTACCGGCCGTCGTGTTCGAAGTCCATCCAGAAGAACGAGACGGCATCGGTGTCGCGGCGGTTGTCGTAGGTCGGGCCGCGCGCGACGATGATCTCGCCGACTGCAGACCGCGGGCGGTCGAAGAACGACCGGAACCGCTCGTCCGCCGTCGCACCCCGGGTTGCGGTGGACAGATGCGACCCACCCGAAGTCGTTGCAGCAGTGACGCGTTCGAGTCGCTCGGCCGGTCGACGGCCTGCAGCGATGTTCGGTACGGATCCGAGAACGACGGCTGGGGCATGGGCCGGGCCGGTCAGTTCGACGGTGACGACACCGTCGGAGGAGGCGTCGGGCCCGGGCTCTCGAGTGAGCACCGCGGCAGTGTCGTGGCGAATCGCCGCGTGGCTGCGCACGATGTCGTGACGAGAATCGGTTGTCTCGCCGCGACATTCGATGCGAACGATCGGGTCGACGACGGTCCGAACGGCTGCGCCGAGCTTCTCGTCCATCATCGCGTCGATCCTCGCCGACGCCTCGCTCCGCAACTGTCGGAGTTCGTCCACGGTCGCGACGTCGATGGTGACCGCCAGGGGGTAAGGCAGTCGGTCGCGTCCGAATCGACTGCACAGCATCACGAAGTCGATGCCGGGCATGGTCCATTTCGTCACCGTCAGCCGCCGAGTACCGGAGGTGCGACCAGGGGTAGATCGCCGATCAGCTCGCTGCCGTTGCTCACATCGACCAGGTAGCCGGGAACGGCGTGCTCTCCGTCGTTGTCGCCGGCTCCCCGTGCGCCTGCTGCGCCCATGGCACCCATTCCCGGCATGCCGTGTGCTCCCGCGCGGCCGGCCGACGCCGCAGCTGCACTGCCCGCACCGCTGCCGCCCGCCCCGCTGCCGCCCGCACCGATCCCGCCCGTGCCGCCGCCGATCGGAGAGCCGAGAATCGAGCCGCCGTAACCCGATCCGGTACCGGAACTGCCCCCGGATCCGGACCCGTATCCCGCACCGCCGCCGTAGCTGGAACCATTGGATCCTGCGAAGCCGCTGCCGCCCGGTCCTGTTCCGCCGAACCCCCCGCCGGGACCTGCGCCGACCCCGGAACCCGCACCACTGCCGGAAGCACCCGGCCCGGTAGCCGCTGCGGCACGAGTTTCACCGGAGTGGTCGGCCGGAAGCAGGGAACCCGAACCGCTCGACCCTGGCTGCTCCGACGCAGCACTACCGCTCCGACCCGCTTCGGCAGCCCCAGTGCCGCCGGCCTGCGCCTGCGCTGCCCTGTCAGCCCCACCCTCGGCACCGGAGCCGCCGGGCGAAGTCGACCCGATACCCCCATCTCCGCCCCCGGCAGAACCAAACTGTCCCCAGCTGCCGTCGGAACCGCCACCGTCAACGACCGGGTTGTGCGCTGCCGGTAGCACCGGGACCTCGGAATCGGACTGCAATACCCCTGGTACGTAGACCGAGCGCATGATTCGCCGTGCTTCCTCCTGCTGCTCCTCTCGGGCCGACACCACCTCCTTCGCGGCGAAGGGAATGGGCAGCAGGGAATCGATCAAGCTGTTTTCGGCTCCCGCAACCACCGGCGGCATCCTCGACTTCGTCTGCGTGAAACCGGAGTGCGCCTCGAGCAACTTGTTGCTGATCAGACTCATGGAGGTGGACAGCGCGTTCGCAGACGAGACGTAGTCGCCCACACCGCCGCGGACGGCGTCGGCTGTAGGTCCCGACCAGCCCGACGTCATGGCCGCCTCGATGCCGGACCGGAAGCCGTCGGATCCGCTGTTCGCGGCAGCGGACAAGTCGTTCCAGTTCTTGGACGATTCCCCGATGGTTTCGGTACCCAGCGATTTCACCATGGCCACGATCTGCTCGTGCGGCATCACCTCGAACGCCTCCGTGATGACCACTTCGGCCGGCTCGAACTCGCCGCGGTAGTCGAGGGCGACGTTCGCCTTCTCGAATGCCGCATTCAGAACGGAGCCGAGAAATTCGGGGCCGATCGGCGTCACGAACGCACTGGTGACGATGTTGTCGATCGTCGCTGCGAGTTCCTCGTACGGATCCGTCATGCCCACCCCTTGCCCTACGTCTGCCTCCCCGACGAACAGTTAGACGCGGCGCACGGCGGTTCGGTTCCGCAGCCATTCGAGAATTTCCTCGCTGGCCCGGACACCGGAGGAGTCGGTGACGGTCAACCCGGGTCGAGTGAATCCGAGCAGCTCCAGTTCGCCGTGCCGCGGACGGATCGCGGCGTCGGCCGCGATGAGCATCTCGGCGTCGAGTGCACCGTCACCTGCGGCGAGGACTCGGGCATCGGCGTCGAGGGTGCCGTCCTGTATCAGCCTGCTCCGAACCTCGGCCACCGCAGAGCTCTTGCACACCGCGTTGGGCATCGTTTAGATCTTGCGCCCCTGTTGCGAGACGTTCCACTCCCGAGCGGCGCACCACTGCGACCACTCCGCGACGAAGCCCTCGGGCACGGCCGCCGTGTTCACCACCAGGTAGCAGAACAGGCCGTCGGCCTCGCGGTACTTGAGGACCCAGTCCTCGGAGACCCTCGATCTCAACTCGGCACCGATGCCGGCCAGGTTCAACTCGAACCCGTTGCGCCAGTGCATGTCCGGCTCGCCGTCGACAAGAATGTTGCCGCCGTTGCTGGTGATGGCGTACCGCCACGGGGCACCCGGGAGTGCGATCCGCTGAAACTGCTCGATGGTACGTGTCGTGGTCGGCACGACCACAACATTCTCGCTCAACTCGCGCAGCAGAGAGATCGAACGAGAAGACATGTACGACAACGGCTTTCCCTCGTACAGCTCCACGCACTCGACCGAATCGTCCAGGGGCACACCGAGTGCGCCCTCGGAGAAGATCATCGTGCGGTCGAGATCCACCGCGACGAGAGCGCTCACGACGCGTCCCCACTCGACACGTTCTTGATCAGCCCCATGCACGAATATGCGAGGTCGGGAACCACATCCACCGGCACTCCCCTGGCCGCAGCGAGCATCCTGATGTGTTCGTGCTCGGGTGCATCGGCCTCGCGCACCAGTACTCGCCACGGGACACGACGCAGCAGCACCCGAGTGGTTTCGCCGACGCCGGGTTTGACGAAATTGACGTGCGAGATGCCGTACTCCTCGCGGACCTTCTCCACCGATGCCCAGCCGGACCACGTGGGTGTGCGGTCGGAGCCGAGAACCGCTGCTACCGAGGCATCGACCTCGTCCCGGACGTCCTCGAAACAGGCTGCGACGGTGTCGAGCAGGTGACGCGAGACGTCGTCGGGGGCGAGATCGGCGTAGTACTTCGCGCCGTGGAAGTCCCCGGGGCGAATCAGACTGTCGTTGAGCACGGTTCGTGAAACCAGGCCCGACACAGTCGAGTTCAG
>NZ_LVCU01000100.1:0-1600 GCF_001647185.1 Rhodococcus sp. EPR-147 | reverse complement strand
ACGTGTGCTGCGGTAGTGCAAGATCGATCCGATCGAGTAGATCGACGCAGCTGCGATGGCGAGCAGAAGCACAGGCCAGGCCGGTCCGCCGGGATTCCCGACAGCCTGCGCCAGTGCGACGCAGAGCGCCGAGAGCGCCACGCAGGTGAGGAAGCCTCTGTTGGTGGGTAGGGCCCACGGCGTCCCCATCCGATATCCGGTGATGACGTTGACCGCGATGATCACCGCGGCGACCCCCAGGGGCGCGGCCTGGCTGTCGAGAAGGGCGGTCAGTGCGAAAACGGCAAGCAGCACCGCGTTGACCGGGTACAGCCAGATCGGCCACGGAGTGTCTCGTACCGCGCGCTGAACTCGGTCGATGTCGTCGAGGGCTGTCCGTGCTTCGGCAGGTGTGGGTCTTCCGATGCTTTCCATGGTGGAAACTGTATTGGATAGTTTCCATCATGGCAACCATCTGGCGAGGGTCAGGTGTCGGCAGGCCGCGATACTTCCGATTCCCAGCGGGCTCGTCGTTCGTCGTCGGACTGTTCCCACCACGGCGTTCCACGCTCGCCGAGGGCGACTTTGGTGGCGTGCACCCCTGCCCGAGATTCCGGTGCGCCCGACGTCCGTTTGACCTCCCTGCGCCACGCCATCAGGATCGACCGCAGTTCGGCATTGCGATCCTCGGGGATGTCAGGATCCGTTGCGCGCCAACGTCGACCCTTGATGACGATGTAGCGACCGTCCTCGGTGCGTTCCGGTTCTTCGGCCATGGGTCCACACTGCCATGCGTCAGCTGCTCAGATACTGCGGCACTGCAATCCCGTCGAGCCCGAGCGCAACGGCGGCACGAGCGGTGACCGGGCCGACCAGATTGCCTGTCCCGTTGTAGCCGCCGAATGCGACCACGGTGTCGTCGACGACTGTGCACAGCGGGCGCCCGTCCGCGGTGAATCCCACGGATGCAGCCCAACGCGCAACAACCGAAAAAGATTCTCCTGCAAACGATGTCGCGACAGATTCGATGTAGTCCTGCACCTGGGCGGTCGGTTCGTCGGACGGTGTCCACTCGTCGTCTACGAAGAGGTCACGACCGCCCCCGACATACAGCCGTCCCGACGCGTCCTGCTGCGCGTAGTCGTATCCCCATCGTCCGTACACGGGGCAGGGCAGTCGTCTCGGCGTCACGGGCGAGGTGGCGAGCATCTGCAGACGCGCGGTCCGAACCCGGCCGTCGAGCTGGGGGAGTACCTGTTCGAGCCGACCGTCGACGGCAACGAGAACCAGGCCGCACCGAATCACCCCACTCGGCGTCGTGACTGCTCCTGGCTCGATGGCGGTTGCGGGCGTGTTCTCGTACAACCGGGCGCGGCCCGCGAGGATCGACGCCAACCCCAGCGCGCGACGCGCAGGATTCATCACCGCGTCGTCCGGTAGGAAGATCCCGCGCCCCAACTCGCTGGAATACTGCTCGACGGCAATGTCGTTCTCGCGCAGGCACTGTGCCAGCGCATCGCAATCCTCCGAATCAGCGAGCTCGACCGGCGCGCCGGGCACTCCCGCGAGCCTGATGGATCCGGTACGGCGGACGACGTCGGATCCGAGAATCTCTTCCAGA
>NZ_LVCU01000099.1:0-22457 GCF_001647185.1 Rhodococcus sp. EPR-147 | reverse complement strand
ACCACCGAGCAGGAATCCGCCGTTGCGGCCCGCGGCACCGGCAGCGATCCGTCCTGCGTCGATACCGACCACATCGAGACCACGGTCCACGAGGTCGGTTACAGCGGCCAGACCCGAGCCTCCCAGGCCGACGACGCAGACGTCCGCGGTGCCGTCACGCTCCAGTGCGGGCAGGCCCGGCCAGCCGGACACGGCCGGGTCGTCGTCCCACGCCGGGCGGGACATGTCGCTGGCAATCATCGGTCGATGGTATCGACGGATTCGGCGGGCGGATGGTTTACGATTCCGGCACCCGCATCCCAGCACCGGTAAGGACCGTCCATGCGCACTGTGATCGTGACCGCGTTCGTTTCGCTCGACGGCGTCATGGAGGGACCGGGCGGCGAGGTGGGTTATCGCAACTCGGGGTGGACGTTTCAGGGCATCGAGTTCGACCCGGCCGCGTACGAGATCAAAGGACGTGAGCAGGAAGAGGCCACGGCGCTGCTGTTGGGCCGCACCTCGTACGAGGCATTTGCGCCGATCTGGCCCACCATGGACGATTTCGCCGGGTACAACGCGATGCCGAGGTACGTGGTGTCGACAACGCTCGAACAGGACGACTCACGCTGGCCGGCAACCATTCTGCGCGGTATCGACGACGTTGCCGAGCTCAGGGACTCCGATGGTGGGCCGATCTCGATCCACGGCAGCGCCACTCTGGGGCGAAGTCTCGCCGACGCCGGACTCGTCGATCGGTACCACCTGCTCGTCTTTCCACTCCTGCTCGGGGCGGGAAAACGATTGTTCAGTGAGGCCGACAAGGACACCACGCATCTCGAACTGGTCGAACACGAGGTCTACGGCAACGGAATTCAGAAGCAGGTGTTCGACGTACGACGATGACCGGGCGGGGCAGGCCTCAGATGTCGTCGCTTCGGATGGTGCGCCGCCGCACGGAGACGAGTTGCAGCTCGGGACGTGAGGCCGCCACGCGCTCGATTCGGTCGAGAACTTCGGTGACGTGGTCGCGATCGCCTGCTACGACTGACGCGCCGACACCTGCTCGTCTGTGCAACTCTCGATGATCGGTCTCCGCGGCCGACACCGCGAACTTACGTTGCAATTCGGAGATCACCGGCCGGATCACGGAGCGCTTCTCTTTGAGTGAGTGAACATCTCCGAGAAGGAAGTCGAATTCTATCCATCCAATCCACATATACCGACCATCCTAACGCTGGGGGATACCCGAGCACTCGGGATTCGACTCCGCGATGCTTCGGATGCGCACCATTCGCCGAACATGTTCGTACACTGGCGGCATGGCTGCACCGGCGGAACACGGCTCCTTGCCGCCCAGCCTTGTCGAAATGGCGACTCGCCAGGTCCGATCCGAGGTGCTCAGCGGTGCGCTCGAGCCCGGATCCCGAGTGGTCGAGGAAACCCTGTGCGCGCGCCTCGGGATCAGCCGAGCACCGGTACGTGAGGCGTTGCGCCTTTTGGCTCAGCAGGGTCTCGTCGAACATCTTCCACGTCGCGGGTTTCGAGTGACGGTGTGGTCGGCAGTGGACATTCTCGAACTCTTCGAGCTGCGTCAGGTTCTCGAACGGCATGCGCTCGAGCGCGCGCTCCCGCTCGGTTCGTCTCGCGACGGTGCGTTCGCGCCGGTACGAACGGCGCTCGACGAGATGCGTGACGCCGATGCGCGGGGCGACACCCTCGGCAAGGACGACGCCCACCGGCGTTTCCACGAAGCCATCGTGGCGTTGGCAGGCAGTCGCCAACTCGATGTGGCGTATGCCCCGATCCTGCTGAAGTTGCAGCTACCGATGGCCCGCAATCTCAGGGAAGAAGCCCGAGTAGCCAATCCGGTCGACGGGATCCGGCGTCACGAATGGTTGCTCGACGCCATCGAATCGAACGATCTGTCGGTGGCGCTCGCTGCGTTGAAGCAGCACGGCGAGCTGACCTATCTGCATCTCGAGAGTACTTCCTAACAGACTCGAAACACGGCAACAACCTGCAGTAACAGAAAACTGTCGACAATCGACGGTATGAATTCAGACCTTGGACCGGTACTCGGCCCGACCGTTGCCGAGATGCTCGCGGCGTACCGAACCGGTGCCTCGACTCCCACGGCAACGGTGGAGGCCTTCTCGACCGCCGTGGCTGCGCGCGGCGACGACGGAACGTGGATCACCGTCGTGGCCCGTGCGGAACTGCTCGCGGCCGCCGCGGCTCTGGAAGCGCGACCCGATGCGGTGTCGCTACCCCTGTACGGAATTCCCTTCGGCGTCAAGGACAGCATCGACGTGGCCGGATACCCGACCACTCTCGCCTGTCCCGACTACGCGTACACGCCGGATTCGACGGCCCCGGCAGTGCAGGCGTTGGTCGACGCCGGAGCCATCTTCGTCGGCAAGACCAGCCTCGACCAGTTCGCGACCGGGCTGAACGGAACGCGCACGCCGCACCCGATTCCGCGGAGCGTCTACGGCAACGACATGATCTCGGGCGGGTCCAGCTCCGGTTCGGCACTGGCCGTCGCCCTCGGGCAGGTGCCGTTCTGCGTGGCCACCGACACCGCAGGATCGGGGCGAGTGCCCGCAGCGCTCAACGGCATCGTCGGGTACAAACCGTCACGCGGGCTGATCAGCACCGTCGGACTCGTCCCCGCGTGCAAGTCGCTGGACTGCATCACCCTGATGGCGACGACGGTCGAGGATCTCGATCTCGTCTTCGACGTCATGTGCGCCGAGGATCCAGCGGACGGCTGGTCGCGTCGCCGCGGAGAGAAGTTCGACGGGCACGAGGTCACTGTGGGTCTACCGGACCTGCAGCAGTTGGATTTTTTCGGCGACGCAGCCATGTTCGATGCACATTCGGTCGCGCGCCGGTCGCTTCCCCAGCATGGATTACGGACCACCGCAGTCGATCTCACTCCGTTCCTCGATGCCGGATCGCTGCTGTATCAGGGACCGTGGGTTGCCGAGCGGCTGGTCGAGTTCGACGAATTCCTCAGCGAACAACCCGATTCCATCGTTCCGGTCGTCCGCGAGATATTCCTGGGAGGGCGCCGGTACAGCGCCGTCGATGCCTTCCGTGCCCTGCAGACGCTGCAAGACCTCCGCGCCCGGGTCGCGCAGCTCTGGACATCGATGGACGTGATGATCGTGCCGACCATCGGCACCACCTTCACCGTTCCGGAGGTACTCGCAGACCCCATCGCGTGCAACACGAAGCTCGGCCACTACACCCACTTCGGGAACCTTCTCGACCTGACCGCCGTAGCGGTTCCCTCCGGGCTCACCGAGGACGGTCGACCGGTCAGCCTCATGGTGATCGGGCCTGCGCTGGCCGACGATACGATTCTCGCAGTCGCGGCCCGGTTGCTCGGAGAGGGGCGCACCGTCTCACCGCCTCTCGCTGGCGGAGAGCCGGCGGTCGGGACCATCGACATCGTCGTTGCCGGGCACCATCTGTCAGGAGAGCGCGCCAACCCGCAGCTCGTCGAGCTGGGCGGGTCCCTGGTCGAGGCCACGTGCACCGCGCCGACGTACACACTGCTTCGGATCGGAACCGCCGATCCGACACCCGGTCTGTTGCGAGTTCCATTCGGCGGCAGCGCAATCGACGTGGAGAGGTGGCGTCTGCCCGCCACTTCTCTTGCGGTACTCGCGGGCAGAATGCCGGCGGTACTCGCTCTGGGACGAGTGCTGCTGGCCGACGGTTCCGACGTTCTCGGCTACGTCTGCGATGCCACTGTGCAGACCGGTGCGGAGGGACACACCGTCGACGACATCAGCGAGTTCGGTGGCTGGCGGGCATATTCCCGGGCGATCAGTTCTGCTCACGACACTTCCATTGCAGCACAGGAGATCTCATGACCTCAACACATACACCGGTAGTTTCGATACCGTCGGCGTCGCCATCGGAGTTCACCCTCGACGCGTCGACGACGGCACTGCTCGTCATCGACATGCAGAGGGACTTTCTGCTTCCAGGGGGATTCGGTGAGAGCCTCGGCAACGATGTAGGCCAGCTCCGAACCGTGATCGAACCACTCGTGGGTCTCATCGCGGTGGCCAGGGAGGCCGGGATACCGGTGATCCACACCAGGGAGGGGCATCTGCCGGACCTGTCGGACTGCCCGCCGGCCAAGTTGCGCCGCGGCGCGCCCTCTCGGCGCATCGGAGATCGGGGAGCGTTCGGCCGCATACTCGTTCGCGGTGAGTACGGCCACGACATCGTCGACGAATTGGCACCACTCGAAGGCGAGACCGTCATCGACAAGCCCGGCAAAGGGGCGTTCTACGCCACCGAGCTCTCCGAGGTTCTCACGAGCGCCGGAATCACCACCCTGCTCGTCACCGGAGTGACGACGGAGGTGTGTGTGCACACCACGGTGCGGGAGGCCAACGATCGAGGATACGAATGCCTCGTGGTGACGGACTGTGTCGGTTCGTATTTCCCGGAGTTCCAGCGAGTGGGCCTCGAGATGATCTCGGCTCAAGGCGGGATTTTCGGGTGGACCGCGCCGTCGGAGGACGTCGTTGCCGCGTTGGTCGCGTTCGTTCCCACTTCTGCGAGCCGATAGGACCAGAACATGACCATGGACGTCAAAGACTCACCCGCTGCAGGCTCGTCGCCCTCGTTCACCCTCTCGTGGTGGACGAAAGGCGACACCAACGCATTCTTCGGACTCGGCTTCAACATCCTCGTCAACGTTCTCACTCTGACCACCTTGAGCATCGCAGTGGTCGGTATTCCAGGAAGCGACGTCCTCGGGACGCTGCTGCCTGCTCTCGGAATCGCACTGATCCTGGGAAACTTGTACTACATGGTTCTCGCTCGTCGACTTGCCAAGCGCGAGAACCGAACCGACGTGACTGCGCTACCCTACGGTCCGAGCGTGCCGCACATGTTCATCGTCGTGTTCGTGGTCATGCTCCCGGTCTACCTGGCGACGGGCGACGCGGTTCAGGCGTGGGCGGCGGGACTCGCCTGGGCCTTCATGATCGGCATCATCGTCATGATCGGAGCGTTCGTCGGGCCCTACATTCGCAGGATCACCCCGCGCGCGGCAATGCTCGGTACGTTGGCCGGCATCTCCATCACGTTCATCGCGATGCGCCCGGCCGCGCAGATGTGGGAGGCCGCCTGGATCGGGTTGCCCGTTCTCGCAATCATTCTCATCGGCTTCTTCACAGACGTGAAGTTGCCCGGCAACATTCCGGTGGGTCTCGCGGCGCTTCTGGTGGGCACGGCGATCGGCTGGATCGGCGGATACATGTCCGTGCCGGACGTGACCGAGGCGGCGAGCAATATCGCGCTCGGCCTTCCGGATCTGCGCCTCGATCTCCTGCTCGACGGTCTCGGTAACCTGGCACCCCTGCTCGCCACCGCAATTCCGTTGGGGGTCTACAACTTCACCGAGGCGATGAGCAACGTCGAAAGCGCGTCCGCTGCCGGAGACAACTACAACCTGCGCAGTGTGCTGCTCGCGGACGGCTTCGGTGCGGTCGTCGGCTCGGCGTTCGGATCGCCGTTCCCGCCCGCGGTCTACATCGGCCATCCCGGCTGGAAGGACGCAGGTGGCCGCACCGGATACTCGGTCGCATCGGGCGTCGCGATCGGGTTGATGTGTTTTCTCGGGTTGTTCGGATTGCTGGCGACGTTGCTGCCGATTCCCGCGATCGTTCCGATTCTGCTGTACATCGGACTGCTGATCGGTGCCCAGGCATTCCAGTCGGTGCCGAAGCTGCACGCTATCGCGGTGGTGGTGGCGCTGCTTCCCAACCTCGCGGAGTGGGCGGTGGGTCTGATCGACAACGCACTCAGCGCGGCAGGTACATCGGCTACCGAAGTGGGCAGTGAGGCACTGGGTCAGGCGGGTGTCGTCTACGACGGGCTGAAGACGTTCGGATCGGGAGCGGTACTCGCCGGACTGATGTTGGGCACCATCGTCACGTTCGTTCTCGACAAACGGTTTCTCGCCGCCGCAGCAGCGGGTGGGGTGGCCGCGGCACTGTCGTGGGTCGGTCTGATCCACTCACACGAGGTGGGGTGGGCAGCCAACCCGCAAGTGGCCCTGGGTTATCTGTTCTTCGGGCTCGTGTGTCTGGCGTACTCGCGGCTGATTCCCGCCCCGAAGCAGACGGGCGAACCACAACCGGTCGGGGAGTAGGGCTTCCCGATGCGGGCCGCGTGGCCCGCATCGGGAACTGCTCTAGCGCGTGCTCACGAGCTCGAGCGCCACGAGATCGGAGAGGTACTTCTCGATCAACTCGCGCCCGAGGTGCGGAATGTCCCCGACGGCCGAGGCGAACTCGTCGGCGGGCAGCATCGCCCCGGACGACGGGTGTTGCGGGTGTGCGTACGAGTCGATCAGGGGGAGCAGCGAGTGCGAACGCTGCTTCTCCGGCAATGCCTCGACTGCGGCACCGAACTGTTCGAACCACTCGTCGTAGTTCTCGACGATCTCGATGTCGCGACCTGCGTCACGCATCCAATCGACGAACGTGTCCAGCGAGATGTCGTCGTCGTGTGGGTTGAGGATGTCGAACGTTCGGTAGCCAGAGGTATCCCCGCCCGCGATCGACGTGATGGCCGAAGCACTGAAATCGGCAGGCAGACCGTCGTAGTGGGCCAGCGGTCGCCCTTTCTCGTCGGTCGGTGCCCCGGTGTCGGTGGCGTAGAACGTGTGAGGAGCCAGGCCGGTTGCGACGACCGAGAGGATCAGACGCGTGAACACGTCCGGCACGTTGAGCTGACCGGTCCATCTGCTGTGCGCCAGGATCATGTCCGAGCGAAAGACCGACACCGGCAGGCCGAACTCGTCGAACGCGTTGCGCAACAGCACTTCACCGGCCCACTTGGAGTTTCCGTAGCCGTTGGCGTAGGAATCGTCCACAGCTCGCGACGGGCTGTCCACACGGATGTCGCCGTTCTCCCGGAAATTCTCGACGCCCGCTGCGACGGCCACCGTCGACAGGTAGGTCACCGGCTTGACGTGGTCGGTGAGCGCCAGCCGAATCACCTCGGCGGTGCCGACGACGTTGGGGCCGAAGAGGTGCTCGTACGGCAGTGCGTGGTTGACCAGCGCTGCAGGGTGCACGATGCGATCCACCCGTTGGGCCAGCGCCTCGAACGCGTCAGGGTCCACGCCGAACCGAGGTGTCCCGAGATCGCCTGCCACGACCTCGAGCGCAGCGTCGGCCAAGGTTCGATAGCGTTCCGACAGGTCTGCGTCGCCGCTGTCGAAGGCCGCATCGAGTCGAGCTCGCGCGTCGGTATCGGAGCGTCCGCGCACCAGACAGATCACCTTTCCGCCGACCTCGGCCATGCGCTCCAACCATTCCAGGCAGAGGAAGCGACCGAGGTATCCGTTGGCCCCGGTCAGCAGCACTGTGCTGGTCTGGTCCCGCGGGCCCGGGATGTGGTGCGCTGCGTCGAGGAGGGTGTCGTCCAGAAATGCCGACAGTCGCAGGTCGGACGCCTCGGCGATGGTTGCGCCGCGGCCGTGGATCGATTCGAAAGTGGCCGTGTCGGAATCGGTGTCGCGGGCCGAGGTGATGTACTCGGCCAGCGCTGCCAGGTCCATGGCGGGCCCAGTGATCACACCGACCGGAACATCGACGTCGTAGATCTCACGGAGCAGCGTCGAGAACGTCAACGCCGACAACGAATCTCCGCCCAGGTCGCTGAAGTGGGCATCGGGGCGAACATCGGACCCAGCGCATCCCAGCAGGGCTTGGGCGGCATCGCCGACCGTGGCCAGGACCGGGGCATCGGCACCACTGCGCCTGAGCTCGCGCAGCCGGTCGTTCTGACCCGATTCGAGTTCTGCGTAGCGACGCTCGAGTTCGTCTCGGTAACGTTCGGCGAGTTTGGGACGCAGTTGCTTGCCCGCACCGGACAGCAGTCCGTTCTCCTGTGTGAACGGCTCGTGTTCGATGATGACCTCACGCGGAATCTCGTACGAGTTCAGCGCTTCCGTGCGTGCGATCCGTTGCAGCGATTCGATGACCGAACCCGCGGTGGTATCCGGTTGGGCCGGAACGACGACCGCCAACAGATACGCCCGTTGGCCGTTGCCGTAGAGAAATATCTGATCGACCAGCTCACTGGTACCGAACAGGGATTCGAGGCGCGCCAGTGCGACGAACTCGCCCTGAGCCAGTTTCAGAACGTTCTTGCGTCGGTCGACGTAGGCGAGTCGGTCCGGCTCGATCTCGGCGACGACGTCACCGGTGCGATAGAAGCCCCCGGAGTCGAAGACGTCGGCCGTGACGTCCGGACGCTTGTAATAACCGGGAATGATGGACGCCGTCTTGAGCAGGAGCTCACCGCGCGGATGCGGTGTGTCGGTGGAGAAGTAACCGAGTTCGGGCACATCGTCGAGCTTGTATTCGATCACCGGTGGACGTTGCACGACGCCGTCGTGCAACACCATCCCGGCTTCGGTGGAGCCGTAGTTGTCGCGGACCTCGATATCGAGCAGCTCCGTGACGAAGTCCTTGACCTCGGGAGCAATCGGTGCGGTGCCGACCATCGCTGCCAGGACACGTCCACCGAATTGCTCGATCCTGTTGCGCTCCAGAATCTCTCGACGCGTCCTGTCGGCATCGCCACCTGCAGAGCGTTCGACCTCTCGGTCGATCTCGGCGAGGACGTTGTGCCGAATCATCTCGCACACCCGCGGGATCAACAGGGCCATCGTGGGCCGAGCGAGCGCGAAATCCTCGAACAGGGTGGACAGGTCGCTCGCCGCTGCGAAGTGGACGGTGCCGCCGGCCGCCAGCGTCGAGAAGACAAGACCACGCCCGGCCAGGTGACTCATCGGGAGATAGTCGACAGTGATGACAGGGAAAGCCGGCTGGTCCGTGGATTCGGAGGAAGCTCCGGTGTGGTGCCAGGCACCGGTCCAGGCTCCGCACACGATTCGTTCGGTGTGCATCGCTCCCTTGGGCGTTCCGGTGCTGCCGGAGGTGTAGATCAGCGTCGCGAGTCGGTCGGGATCCTCGTCGTCGGGGAGCGGGATCTCCGGCAGTTGCGCGCCGTCGCGAACCAGGTCGGTGAGCGGCCGGACGAAGACTCCCACCTGCTCGGCATCGACCAGCGCGGACTTCATGGTCCGTGCGTGCGCGTCTATCGCAGCGTCGTAGTCGAGGACGACGATTCGCCGAATGGACCGACAATGCGTGGCAACCTGGACCGCAACGGACAAGTTGTCGACATCTGCTGCGAGAACGACGGGTTCGACCTCGTCGGCGATGGCCGAGAGCTGGCCTGCAGTGGCACCGGCTTGCAACGGAACGGCAATCGCACCGAGTCGGATCGTGGCCAGTTCCGCGACGACATAGTCGGCGCTCGCGAATCCCAGGGTTGCGAAGAAGTCTCCTCGCGCGATACCGAATGCGTCGTGCGTCAGCGCCGAGGCCAGTGCGCCGGCATCGCTCCAGGCTCGGCCGTAGGTGATGGTGTCGAACCGGGGGAGAAGGTGAAACGTGTCGACGTCGTCGATCTTCATGATCTCTCGAGCTCGGCGGCCGAGGGCCGGCCGATCGGAGTAACGCGTCATGATCTCGGCAACCACTCGGGCCAGGTTGGGCGACAACTCCTGGGCGGCATCGGCCACGGCGCTGTCCGGTTCCGCGGCTCGAAACTCCCGGTCGGTCTCGTGCAGCTCCTGGAACCGACTGCGTTGCCTGCTCTGTCGATCCTGTCGGCTGTCGACGTCCAGTGTGTGCGGCATGCTCGACTCCCTCCGACGAAGCCCGCCGATCGTTCGGGGACCTCGCGATTGTCGCTCAATATCGTTATCAAAGGTAAGTATATGCCGTCGGGCATCTCGCCAATCGTGACGCTCCTCATAGTCCGATAAGTCGTAAAAGTCTGGCTCACTGCACTTTTGGGGCCCGGATCGCGGACTCTCATGGGGGGTGGCAGCTCCCGTGGGTACTCGGTGAAAGCGGGAGATCGAGACTTGTATGGTGAAACCACAGTCATGTGCGTCACAGTGCTCGTCACCGTCGCGCACCTGTCACCCCTCGCGATCGGAGAAGTGAATGTCGGACGTCCTCTCGCGACGCGACCTGGATTTTCTGCTGTACGAATGGCTGGACGTGGCGGCACTGACAGCTCGACCGCGCTTCGCGGAGCACTCGAAGGAGACCTTCGACGCGGTCCTCGACCTCAGTGCGGACATCGCCCGCAAGCACTTCGCGCCGCACAACAAGAAGGCGGACGCGCAGGAGCCGACGATGAATGCGGACGGTTCGGTCGAGCTGATACCCGAAGTCAAGGAAGCGCTCGATGTCTATGCGTCCGCGGGTCTGATCGCCGGGCAGTTCGACGAGTCGATAGGCGGGATGCAACTGCCTGCGACCGTCTCTCGGGCAGCGATGGCGTTCTTCCAGGCCGCCAACGCCGGGACCTCCTCGTACCCGTTCCTCACCATGGCCAACGCCAACCTGATCGCGACGTACGGCACGCCGGATCAAGTCCGTGATTACGTCCGGCCGATGCTGGACGGGCGCTGGTTCGGAACCATGTGTCTGTCGGAACCGCAGGCCGGATCGTCACTGGCGGACATCACGACGAAGGCAGTGCCGCAGGACGACGGTAGCTTCCGCATCACCGGTACCAAGATGTGGATTTCGGGTGGAGATCACGAACTCACCGAGAACATCGTCCACCTGGTGCTCGCCAAGACCCCGGGAGGACCGCCAGGAGTCAAGGGAATCTCCCTGTTCATCGTTCCCAAATTCCTCCCGAACGGCGACGGCGGTACGGGCGAACGCAACGACATCGTGTTGACCGGACTCAATCACAAGATGGGCAACCGCGGTACCACCAATACCCTGCTGGCGTTCGGCGACGGAACCCACTCTCCCGGTGGGCAATCCGGAGCTGTCGGCTACCTCGTCGCCGAGGAGAACCGTGGTTTGTCGTACATGTTCCACATGATGAACGAGGCCCGTATCGGTGTCGGATTCCTGGCCATCGCGCTCGGGTACGTCGGTTACCTGAAGTCGGTCGAGTACGCGAAGACGCGTACTCAGGGACGACCGCTCGGTGCGAAAGATCCGGCAGCACCCCCTGTCGCGCTCATCGAACACGCCGACGTTCGTCGAATGTTGTTGGCGCAGAAGTCGTACGTCGAAGGCGCGCTGGCCCTCGGACTCTATTGTTCGCGTCTGGTCGACCATCAGGATTCGGCATCCGACGATGCCGAAGCAGCACGATCGACACTGTTGCTCGACGTACTGACGCCCATCGCCAAGAGCTGGCCGTCTCAGTGGTGCCTCGAAGCCAACAGCCTGGCCATTCAGGTGCACGGCGGCTACGGATACACCCGCGACTACGACGTCGAGCAGCACTACCGCGACAATCGCCTCAACCCGATTCACGAAGGCACACACGGTATTCAGGGATTGGATCTGCTCGGCCGCAAGGTGATCATGCAGGGCGGCGCGGGATTGGCTCTGCTGGCCGAACACATCGCGGAGACGGTGGCGCGGGCCGAATCAGCAGGCGGTGACGCTGCTCGGTACGCCGCCGAACTGCACGCACGCTTGGACAGAATCGTCGAGGTCACCGCGGCAGTGTGGGGTACCGGCGACGCCGCCGTGGCGCTGGCGAACTCCACGGCCTACCTCGAAGCGATGGGGCACACCGTCATCGCCTGGATGTGGCTCGAGCAGTTGCTGGCGGTCGGCACGAAGTCCGGAGACTTCTACGACGGAAAGCGTTCTGCAGCGAAATACTTCTACGTCTACGAATTGCCGAAGGTGGACGTTCAGCTCGATCTGTTGGCGAGACTGGACCGCACCACCCTCGATATGTCACCCGCTTGGTTCTGAGTCGAAAACAAGGAGATTCATCGAACATGTCGATCTTGGACAAATTTCGCCTGGACGGACGCGTCGTCATCGTCACCGGTGCCTCCTCCGGACTGGGCGTGGCATTCGCCAAGGCAGCCGCCGAGGCGGGAGCTGACGTGGTGCTCGCCGCACGACGAGTGGACAAGTTGGCGCAGACCGCAGAGTTGATCGACAGCGTCGGAGGGCGTTCGATCACGGTCGCCACCGACGTGGTCGACCCGGACCAGTGCACCGCGATGGTCGAGGCCGCGGTGAAGGAGTTCGGAAAGGTCGACATTCTCATCAACAATGCCGGGGTAGGCACGGCCTACCCCGCAACCCGTGAGACACCCGAGCAGTTCCGCTCGGTGATCGACATCAACTTGAACGGGTCGTACTGGGCAGCGCAGGCCTGCGGACGGGTGATGGCGCCCGGCAGTTCGATCGTGAACATCTCCAGCATTCTGGGGCTGACCACCGCAGGCCTTCCGCAGGCGGCCTACAGCGCGAGCAAGGCAGCGATCATCGGCCTCACCCGCGATCTGGCGCAGCAGTGGGGCGCGCGAAAAGGCATCAGAGTCAACGCTATTGCGCCAGGTTTCTTCCAGAGCGAGATGACGGACTCGTACCAGCCGGGATACCTCGACTCGATGGCTCCGCGAATGATTCTCGGACGCAAGGGCGATGCCGAAGAACTGGCTGCAACCGCGATCTGGCTCGCCTCGGACGCCGGGGGATACGTGACGGGTCAGACCATCGCGGTCGACGGTGGAATCACGATCACCTGACGGCTATCGTTCGGCCGGCACGGCGATGCCCTCGCGGATCAGTCTGCGCGCAACCACCAACGCGTCGTCGGTGTCGAGTCCGGGCAGGGCATCGAGGCGGCACGGTGCGCCCTGGTTCAGCAGGTCGAGAGCGTCTGCGCACTGGGGCGGCATCGTCACGGTCTTGGCGCGCACGACCACGGACACTGCGTGGGCCGATCGCACGACACGCGCGAACACGCCGGGCCGTAGTCGGATCGAATCCTCGCCCCGCAACGCTCCCATTGCAGCGACGCTTGCCAGTGGGCGCACCGGTTCCGGTCGGACGAGCTCGTCGTGACGATCAGCGACGCGTTCGGCCAGTCGACGTATCGCGTCGGGGTCTCGGTCGATCTCGTCGAGCGCGGCGCGCATGGCGTCCACGACTCGGTGTACATGCGCAGCGATGGACTCCGGGTCGGAGTGGTCGAGGCCGGCGGGAAGGGGAGCGCGCAGACTCTCGACGTCGCCCAGCGACTTCAGCACGTGGTGGGCGAGGTCGTAGTCGTTGTACGACGCCACGCCGATGGTCAGGTGCACGGTTGTGTCACCGAGCGCTTGCGCCGAGTGGATCCACCCGCGCGGCAGGTAGAGCACATCGCCGGGCTCGAGGACAACGTCCAGTTCGGGAGTGTTCGATGCGTGGTCTTCGACGGCCGACCGTCGGTCCGACCACGGTTGATTGTTGAGCGGATGCACGTGCACCGGGGAGTGAATGCTCCACCGCTTGGTGCCCGCGATCTGCACGACGAACACATCGTGTACGTCGTAGTGCGGTGAAAATCCTTGCGATGCAGCCGGTGTCACATACGAGTTCACCTGCACGGGGTGGCCCAGCTCGCGAACGAGATCACCGACGAAATGAATCAGCGGCGGCCACAGCCGATGCAGGCCCTGAAGTACCAGCGTGTTTCCGGCCGCGAAGGCTGCCAGCACCGCTGCGGAGTCGACCTGGTCCGTTACCTCGGCACCGAACCCGCCGGACGACGTGAACTGCGACTTGTCCAGCAACCGACCGTCTTTGGCCATCCGCACGAAGGGAGTGCGTACTCCGCGTTCCGAGATCAGCTCGTCGACCGCGTCGAGTGTCATCAGATCGTCGAACGAGTCCGACAGCTCGGCGGATCGGGTCAGTTTGGGAGCTGTACCCCAGAACCGGTCCGCGAACGTCCTGAAGTCGGTACCGGTGAGACGACGAAGCGCGGACCGATGATCCGATCCGCGCTCGCCGCTCGACTCAGTGCTCAAGCGGTACCGTCCGCACCGCCGTCGTGTCCGTTGGGGTTCGATCCACCGTCGGCCGGGCCCTCGCCCGCTCCGGCGGGGCCGTCTGCTCCGCCGTCGTGACCGTCGGGGTTGGATCCGCCGTCGGCGGGTCCTTCACCGGCTCCGGCGGGGCCGTCTGCTCCGCCGTCATGGCCACCGGGGTTCGATCCGCCGTCGGCGGGTCCTTCGCCTGCGGCTCCGCCCGTGGTGGTGATGTCGTCGTCGTTGATGCTCATCGAGGTCCTTCCGGTCGTGGAGGTTCGTGTGCCCGCGCAGCGCGAGAACATCGGAGGTATTGACGCAAACTCTGTTTCTCAAACAGCGGTGGTGTGACGAATCTCAGGCAGAGTCGTCGGCGATCTCGGGCGCGTTCTCCCGCGTCGCCATTCCGCCTCCGCCGCCGCCGTCCACGGGTCCTGGTCGGCCGCCCTTCGGCGTGTCCGATGCCTTCTCGGCGTCTGTCGGGTTCTCGTTGTCGGTGTTCTCGTCACGTCCCATGGTTCGACAGTAGACCGCCGCGCAGGCCGTGGGACGATGGAACGATGGATCGATCCCGAGCGCAGCACGTGGTGCTGCTGGACGACGAAGGCCGCGCCGTCGGCACGCACGACAAGACCACCGTCCACACGCTGGACACGCCACTGCACCTGGCATTTTCCAGCTACGTGGTGAGATCGGACGGCGCAGTTCTTCTCACACGCAGAGCGTCGAGCAAGACGACGTGGCCAGGGGTGCTGACCAACACGTGCTGTGGCCACCCGGCACCCGGTGAGAAACTCGACGACGCCGTACTGCGCCGAATCGGCGAAGAATTGGGCCTGCATGCGGAATCCGCCGAGTTGGTACTGCCGCACTTCCGGTACCGGGCCGTCATGGACAACGGAATCGTGGAGAACGAGATATGCCCGGTGTACCGCGTGAGAGTCGACGAGCACGCGACACTCGATCCCGATCCGGACGAGGTGGAGGAGACTCGATGGGTGTCGTGGCGTGAGTTCTCCGCGGGGGTGCGGGGCGGCACCATCGACGTATCACCCTGGTGCCGAACGCAGGTGGAACAGTTGACCGCTCTGGCCGACGAGCCACTCGGCTGGCCGGCATCGCCGGACGAGATGCTTCCCCCTGCTGCCCGTCCTGCCGACACCCGCTGATCCTGCCCGGCCTCTAGGGTTCGTGCTGTGACCGTCGACAATTCCGACAGGCCGAACGAGGACCTGCTCGATCGTGCCTCCGTCGCGCGCGAACTCGCCCGCTTCTCCCACCGCACCGCCGAAACGGACGGACTCCGCGCCGCCGCCGTTGCCGTTGCGGTCGGTGGACCGCCGGGGGACAGGCGCATGCTGCTGACGAGGAGGCCGGATCGGTTGCGCGCACATCCGGGCCAATACGCGTTGCCCGGCGGAGGTGTGGACCCGGGCGAGTCTCGGATGCAGGCCTGTCTGCGGGAATTGGCCGAGGAGTTGGGAATTCGTGCCGACGAGACCGACGTGCTCGGTAGGTTGGACGACTACGTCACCCGATCCGGATACGTCATCACTCCGTTCGTGGTGTGGGTCGGCGACTACTCGTCCACGTTGCTGCCCAGCGAGGACGAGGTGGCCGAAGTGTTCGAGGTGACAGTCGACGAACTCGACGTCGACGCCCAATTCGTGTCGATACCCGAATCGACGCGTCCGGTCATTCGGTGGCCGTACCGAACGGGTGCCATCCATGCTCCGACCGGCGCGATCGTCCATCAGTTCCGTGAAGTGGCACTGCATGGTCGACACACCCGAGTCGCGGACTTCGAGCAGCCGGTGTTCGCGTGGCGCTAACGTGGCCGCAAGCCCGAGCGGGCAGGCCGCGACGAGCAGCACGAGAAGGAGGTGATCGCCGATGACGAACGACCGTGAGCTCGAGGTATCGGATCGCATCGCGACCGTTCCCAACCTTCTCAGCGCAATCCGGCTGTTGGGTGTTCCGCTGTTTCTCTACCTCATGCTCGGCCCCGAGGCCGACGGGTGGGCGCTGGTGCTCCTGCTGGTCAGCGGTGGAACCGATTGGCTCGACGGCAAACTGGCTCGCATGCTCGGTCAGGCATCGAAGCTGGGTGCAGTTCTCGATCCGTTGGTCGATCGGCTCTACGTGGTCAGCACCCTGGTGGCGTTCGTGCTGCGCGGCATCATTCCGTGGTGGGTTGCCGCGATACTCATCGGTCGCGATGCCGTACTCGGATTGACGATGTTCGTCTATCGCCGCAGATCCCTCCCGCCTCCGGACGTCATCTATCTCGGTAAGGCCGCGACCTTCGTGGTGATGATCGCGCTGCCGGTCCTCCTGGTCTCTGCCGGCAGCAATTCGGTGGCCGATGCCGCAGGACCGCTCGGATACGCGTTGCTGATCTGGGGCACCGCGTTGTACATCTGGACCGGTCTGCTGTACCTCGGCAAGGCGATCGCTGTCGCCAGGGCAGTCGATCCGACAGTGGCCGGCACCTGACGGTGGAGCCTGCGGAACGACCGGGACGGTCAGGAGTGGAGCCTGCGGAACGACCGGAAAAGCAGGTCAAGAGGAATCCCGTTCCGTCGTTGCTGACGTCCTTGTTGACCGACCATCTGGACCCGGGATACGGCGCGGCGGCTGCCGAACGTACGGCGCAGCACACCCGCAAGCCGCGAGTACCTGCGGCGCTCTGGTTGTTGGCCGGTGCCGTCGTCATCGGGGTGATTTTCGGTATCGCGTTCTCGCAGCTGGCTTCCGGCGGTGCCGATGTGGACCGTGCGGGCTCCGATGCGTCGGCTGCTGTGCGCGCCGCGCAGGATCGCAGCGCCGAATTGGAAGCGACACGACAGGCACTGGTCGAGCAGGTGTCCTCGGAGCGTGACAGAGCTCTGCAGTCCGATGTCACGGGCAGTGCCCTGCTGGACCGGTTGAGTGCTGTCGAATCCGCCGCCGGCATCGATTCGGTGACCGGCCCTGGGCTCTCTGTCGTCGTCACCGAGCCGGTGGCCGAGGACGCCGCGTCGGATCGGTCGATTCGTGGGGGTTCGGGCGCAGCCGTGCTGGATCGAGACATCGCTGCAATCGTCAATTCGTTGTGGGCGAGCGGGGCCGAGGCGGTGTCGGTGGACGGTATTCGCGTCGGACCCAACGTGACCATCCGGCAGGCAGGCGGGGCAATGCTGCTGGACAATCGCCCGATCGACTCGCCCTACGCCATCGAGGCGATAGGGCCGCCCCAACGCATCCAGGTCCAGTTCGTCGTCAGCGATGCCTATCTGCGAATGAGTACGGTGGCGCAGTTGTACGACGTCGGATTCACGGTACGCCCGGCAACCGATCTCGAACTCGGTCCCGCCGCTGTGAGAGAGTCGTTCGTGGCAGAGGAGGTAGGCCGACGATGACGGAGCACGATCCACCGAGTGCCCACCCGGCGGAGTCCGACGTGCACGAACCGTCCGATTCGCCGATCACCCCCACCCACGGGGTCTACGCTGTTGCCGCGATCGCCGCACTGATCGTCGGCGTCGTCATCGGGACGGTTGCAGGCCCGCAGGTTCCCGCCGTGGTTGCTCCCTATCTGCCGATTGCCGTCGTCGCGGCGATCGACGCGGTGTTCGGCGGTGTACGGGCTTTCCTCGACGGCATCTTCGACGCCAAGGTGTTCGTGATCTCGTTCGTCTTCAACGTCCTCGTCGCGGCTCTGATCGTGTGGCTCGGCGATCAGCTCGGAGTGGGAACTCAGCTGTCCACGGCAATCGTCGTCGTCCTCGGCATCCGCATCTTCGGCAACGCCGCCGCCCTGCGCAGGCGTCTGTTCGGTGCCTAGATCATGACGGCAGGCGGCGGTCGGCACGGATGGCGCGCGCGACGTACTGGTGCAGAGGGACGAAGGCGCGGAGCGGCATTCGGTGTTCTCGCGCTCGCGCTGTTGTGCGTCCTGGGAATCGGCCTGGCCACGCAGGTACGAGAGACGAGCACCGCTGATGGCCTGGAGAACTCTCGGCCCGAGGACCTGCTGGTCGTGCTGGACACCCTGACCCGACGCGAGGCGTCGATCCGGGACGAGATCAGCACCCTGCAGGCCACTCTGGCGACGCTGCGTCAGTCCGGATCGGGATCGGAGGCGGCGGTGGCGGAAGCGCAGGAACGATTGTCCGCGTTGTCGATTCAAGTCGGCACCGTCGCGGCACAGGGGCCGGGGGTGACACTGGTGATCGAGGACCCGAACTCGGGCGTGGGATCGGAGGTGCTGCTCGACGCCATGCAGGAGTTGCGCGCAGCAGGTGCCGAAGCGCTCCAGCTCGAGGGCGGCGGAAATCCCGTGCGCATCGGCGTCGATTCGTGGATCGCCGGTTCCGCGGGTCGGATCGTGGTCGACGGTAGAGAACTGCGTGCCCCGTACACCTTCACTGCCATCGGGGATTCGCCGACTCTCGCGTCGGCACTGAACATTCCCGGCGGGGTCGTCGACACGGTGACTCGCAACGGTGCGACGTCGAACATCGCGCAGTCGGACCAGGTCACGGTGTCCGCCTTGCGGGATCCGCGCCCGCGTCAATACGCTCAGCCCGGTAACTGACCGCCCGCTCGCCCCGGGCCACGATCGAAGGGAATGCCGCGTTGAGCGACATCGACACACCAGCTGATCTGTACTACACCCCCGAGCACGAGTGGGTGCAGCGGACGGGGCCTGCAACGGTGCGAATCGGTATCACCGATTTCGCGCAGGCGCAGTTGGGCGACGTGGTGTTCGTTCAGCTTCCCTCGATCGGCGACACCGTGACCGCGGGCGCGTCTCTCGGCGAGGTCGAATCCACCAAGAGCGTGTCCGACGTGTTCAGCCCTCTGACCGCGAAAGTGGTTGCCGTGAACGAGGATCTGGACGGTGAACCGGAGAAGGTGAACTCGGGACCCTACACCGGAGGCTGGCTGATCGACCTCGAGGTTTCGACACCGGAGGAGTTGGACGCGGCACTGGCGCAGATGCTCGATGCCGCCGGATATGCTCTCATCACGGCCGAGTGATCGGCCGGCTGTCGACACCAGCCAACAGGCCACACGGCCACCACTGCGCAGGGTACGGTCGACACCGAGCGAATACCCTGTCGGGGCGAAGGTCCAGCAAGCTGTACGACGCTACGCAACACCGAACGCCAAGCAACACCTGATGTGAAGACCATGTACTGCGTTACCCGCGGCGTTCTCTGCCCCGGGTGAACGGACTGAGAAGGAGTAACGGTGAGCCAGAACGACAACGACAGCAACTACGGGGAGTCACCGGCAGAGACCACCTCGGTCTTCCGGGCAGATTTCCTGCAGGAGCTGGACAACTCCGCGGCCGCCCAGAGCACCGAAGCTCCGGTATCGGGTGTCGAGGGGTTGCCTGTCGGTGCCGCGCTGCTCGTCGTCAAGCGAGGACCCAACGCCGGATCACGGTTCCTGCTCGACCAGCCCACCACCTCGGCCGGTCGGCACCCCGACAGTGACATCTTCCTCGACGATGTCACCGTCAGCCGTCGGCATGCCGAGTTCCGGCAGGACGAGGACGACTTCCAGGTCGTCGACGTCGGCAGCCTCAACGGCACGTACGTCAACCGGGAGCCGGTCGACTCCGCTGTGCTGGCCAACGGCGACGAGGTCCAGATCGGCAAGTTCCGGCTGGTGTTCCTCACCGGACCGCGGGGCGGCAACGGATCTCAGGTCGGCGACGCGTCTGCGGGTGCAGGAAGCCAGTGACCGCCGTCGGGCAGCAGTCCAACGGGGGGATGTCGATTGGCTCCGTCCTCGATCGACTTCGGCCCGACTTTCCTGATGTCACCATCTCGAAGATCAGATTCCTCGAAGCCGAGGGGCTGATCTCGCCGGAACGCACACCGTCGGGGTACCGGCGGTTCTCCATCGCCGATTGCGAGCGTCTGCGCTTCGTGCTGACCGCGCAGCGCGATCAGTACCTGCCGCTCAAGGTCATCAAGGAACAACTCGAAGCCATCGACCACGGGGTCGCGACCGTCGAACGGGCCGATGCGTCGGTCAAGCGTCCGCGGTCGCTGACGGTTGCCGCGGGTGAGGTCTCTCCCGAGGAGTTCCTTCCCGATCGTGAGGTTCGCATCGCCAAGGCAGATCTACTCGCTCAGGCGGGGATCGACGATGCGTTTCTGACCGAGCTGTTGCGAGCCGGTTTGATCACCCCGGGGCAGGCCGGTTTCTACGACGACGGAGCGGTGACTCTCGCCCGGACGGCGCACGCGATGTTGCAATTCGGTCTCGAGGTGCGCCACCTTCGCGCCTTCAAGCTCGCGGCGGACCGCGAGGCCGGTCTGGTAGCGCAGATTGCTGGACCCGTGGCCAAGGGCCGAGACGCCGGTGCACGCGATCGCGCAGAAGAAATGATTCGCGAATTGGCTGCACTGTCCTTGACCTTGCACACCTGCCTGGTCAAAGCCGCGGTGCGCGGTGCACTCGACCGGTGACGCTCGCTCGCGTCGTTTCGACTTCCAATAGACTCGGCAGCGACGAGCTGAGCAAGTTTTCAGTGCAGCCCGGAATTTCTCGAGGTGAGAGGCAGACACGATGAGTGAGATGCGTGTGGTCGGTATTCGTGTCGAACAGCCGCAGAACCAGCCCGTGTTGCTGCTGCGTGAGGCTGACGGCGACCGGTACCTCCCGATCTGGATCGGCCAAACCGAGGCTGCCGCAATTGCTTTGGAGCAGCAGGGTGTGCAGCCGGCCCGTCCGCTCACCCACGATCTCGTCAAGAATCTGATCTCGGCGCTCGGGCACCAGCTCAAGGAGGTGCGCATCGTCGACCTGCAGGAGGGCACCTTCTACGCCGATCTGGTGTTCGACAAGGACATCAGGGTCTCCGCTCGGCCGTCGGACTCCGTAGCCATCGCACTGCGGGCCGGGGTACCGATCTTCGCCGACGAGCCCGTGCTCGCCGAAGCCGGATTGATCATGCCCGACGAGCGTGAGGACGAGGTCGAGAAGTTCAAGGAGTTCCTCGACTCGGTATCGCCGGACGACTTCAAAGCCACCGACGGGTAACAGAAGAGTCTCAACCTCAACTTTAGGTTCAGGTTTACGGCGCGTTGCGTTGAATCTGCACGAACGTCCCCATAACGTTCGTGCCAGTGAAGTTCATCGCCGTCGCTACCCATCCGGGTTCGGTTCACGCCTCTTCGATACCTGCCGAGGCGTACTCTGGCCTGGTACACGGTATGACTTCACGCGAGTACACCGAGGCATTTCCAGTGTCCCGGACGGATCGCAGTACTGACTCGATCCGAACGCAGTGAGACATCCGAGAGGGAGCAGTCAGTGGGAGATCAGCCGCAGCAGCATCACGGCCGTCGAGAGTCCGAAGCCGCAGGCCGGACCGAGGACACGCCGGTCGGTGCCGATGCTCGGGTCGACACCCCCGACCAGGCGTCGAGCGCCCGAATCGAATCGCCCCAGGACATTCAACCGGGATTGTTCCCCGACGACTCCGTGCCCGACGAACTCGTGGGCTACCGCGTGCCGAGTGCGTGCCAGATCGCCGGCATCACCTACCGTCAGCTCGATTACTGGGCCCGCACCGGGCTCGTCGTCCCGTCCATCCGCGGCGCAGCGGGATCGGGAAGCCAGCGGCTGTACTCGTTCAAGGACATGCTCGTCCTCAAGATCGTCAAGCGGCTGCTCGATACCGGTATCTCACTGCAGAACATCCGCGTCGCCGTCGATCACCTACGCCAGCGCGGGGTGGGCGATCTCGCCAACATCACGCTGTTCTCCGACGGCACCACCGTCTACGAGTGCACGTCGGCAGAAGAAGTGGTCGATCTGCTCCAGGGTGGGCAGGGCGTGTTCGGTATTGCCGTGAACGGTGCGATGCGCGAGCTCACCGGTACCATCGCCGACTTCCCGGCCGAACGAGCCGACGGCGGTGAAAGCCAGCCGAGCCCCGAGGACGAGTTGGCGTCGCGCCGCAAGAATCGCGCGAGCCGCAAGACCGGCTAGACTTTCTTTCGTCGCGCCCGCGCGGGAGAGTTCCGAGGCATCCAGTCTCGGACGCCGAAGGAGCAATACCTCCCCGTCAATCTCTCAGGCACACGGACCGTGTGGGCTTCGACAACTCTGGAAAGTGGTGGGAGCACCCACCCGCCCAAGGGGAAAGGTGCCGGCGCGCTTCACTGGTGCGCCGTGTCCGACCGAATCTCTCAGGCGCACGCGTCAGCGGGCACACGACAGAGGGGGAGGAGCGGCCGGAGCGCATGCCTCGGCCGTCCGACGCCTCGTCCTGGGAGCACATCGTGACCGACCGAACCGGCTCGCCCGCACACACTTTCGTCGACCGTCACATCGGCCCCGACGCCACCGAGTTGGTCCGCATCCTCGACACCATCGGCGTCGACAGTCTCGACGAGCTGGCCCGCAAGGCCGTTCCTTCGTCGATCCTCGATACCGTGGTCGACGGCGTTCCCGACGGCTTGGCGACGCTACCGCCCGCGCTGAGCGAGCACGAGGTGCTCTCAGCACTGGCCGACCTCGCCGGGCAGAACACCGTGGCGACGTCGAT
>NZ_LVCU01000098.1:0-7094 GCF_001647185.1 Rhodococcus sp. EPR-147 | reverse complement strand
CCGTATCAGCCGGAGATCAGCCAGGGGCGACTCGAAGCGTTGCTCAACTTCCAGACCATGGTTGCCGACCTCACCGGCATGGATGTGGCCAATGCGTCGATGCTCGACGAGTCGACGGCGGCCGCCGAATCCATGACCTTGATGCGGCGCGCGAACAGGGCATCGAAGTCGCCTCGGCTACTGGTCGATTCCGATATCTTCCCGCAAACCGAGGCCGTGTTGGCCACTCGCGCCGAGCCGCTGGGCATCGAGCTGGTCTACGCCGATCTGACCGACGGCCTGCCCGACGGAGAATTCTTCGGTGTGCTCGCGCAGCTGCCCGGAGCATCGGGCCGTCTTGTCGATCACACGGCGATCATCGAGGCCGCGCACGAGAGGGGGGCCCTGGTTGCAGTGGGAGTGGACCTGCTGGCTGCCACCGTGGTGACCCCGCCCGGTGAGATCGGCGCAGACGTCTGCTTCGGAACCACCCAGCGGTTCGGTGTTCCGATGGGATACGGCGGACCGCACGCGGGCTACCTCGCGGTGCGGTCGGGTCATTCCCGTCAGCTGCCCGGTCGACTGGTCGGGGTCTCGCTCGATGCCGACGGCCACCGCGCCTACCGGCTGGCGCTGCAGACCCGCGAGCAGCACATCCGCCGCGAGAAGGCGACCTCCAACATCTGCACCGCTCAGGTCCTGCTGGCCATCGTCGCCGCGATGTACGCCAGCTACCACGGCGCGGACGGATTGCGTGCCATAGCAACTCGGGTGAACGCGCATGCTCGAACCGTGGCGGCAGGTCTGCAGGAGGCAGGTGTCGAGGTGGTGCACACGGACTTCTTCGACACCGTCCTGGCGTCCGTCCCGGGTATGGCTCAGGCCGTCGTCGACGCTGCCAAGCAGCGCGGGGTCAATCTGCGGCTCGTCGACGCCGACCACGTGGCCGTTGCGTGCGACGAGGCGACGACGCCCGAGCACATCGCGAACGCGCTCGCCGCGTTCGGTGCAGAAGCCGCAGGATCCGGGGCCGAGTCGTTGCCGGCGAACATGACTCGAACCTCGGAGTACCTCACGCACCCGGCATTTACCAGGTACCGCACCGAGACGGCCATGCTTCGGTACCTGCGCGCGTTGTCCGACAAGGACATTGCGCTCGATCGCAGCATGATCCCGCTGGGTTCGTGCACGATGAAGCTGAACGCCACCGCGGAGATGGAGTCCATCACCTGGCCGCAGTTCGCCCGTCAGCACCCCTTCGCCCCGTCCTCGGACGTGCCAGGTCTGCTGAAGGTGATCGCCGACCTGGAACGGTGGCTCGTCGACATCACCGGCTACGACGCGGTCAGCCTGCAGCCCAATGCGGGAAGCCAGGGCGAGTACGCGGGACTGCTTGCCATTCGCCGTTACCACCTCGGCAACGGCGATGCCGAACGCACCGTCTGCCTGATCCCGTCGAGCGCCCACGGCACCAACGCGGCCTCGGCCGTGATGGTCGGGATGCGCGTGGTGGTGGTGGCCTGCCGTCCCAACGGTGACGTCGACGTCGACGACCTGCGCGCCAAGATCGCCGAGCACGCCGACACCCTCGCGGCGATCATGATCACCTATCCCTCCACCCACGGCGTCTACGAGCACGAGATCTCCGAGATCTGTGCTGCGGTCCACGACGCGGGCGGTCAGGTGTACGTCGACGGTGCCAACCTCAACGCTCTCGTCGGTCTGGCGCGCCCGGGCCGATTCGGCGGCGATGTCAGCCACCTGAACCTGCACAAGACGTTCTGCATCCCCCACGGAGGCGGCGGGCCCGGTGTCGGACCCATCGGTGTGCGGTCGCACCTGCAGCCGTACCTGCCGGGTCACCCACTGGCCCCGCAGCTCGGTTCGGGACCGACGGTGTCCGGTGCCCCCTACGGCAGCGCCTCGATCCTGACGATCACGTGGGCCTACATCGCGATGATGGGTGCGACGGGGCTCCGGCAGGCGACATTGACGGCGATCGCGTCGGCCAACTACATCGCCCGTCGCCTCGACGAGTACTTCCCGGTTCTGTACACCGGCGACAACGGCATGGTTGCCCACGAGTGCATTCTCGATCTGCGGGGCTTGACCAAGGACACCGGAGTCACCGTCGACGACGTAGCGAAGAGGTTGGCGGACTACGGCTTCCACGCGCCCACGATGAGCTTCCCGGTGCCGGGAACTCTGATGGTCGAGCCGACCGAGAGCGAGAACCTCGAGGAGATCGACGCGTTCTGCGATGCGATGATCGCCATCAGGGGAGAGATCGATCGCGTCGGATCGGGCGAATGGACGGTCGACGACAACCCACTTCGAGGTGCACCGCACACCGCTCGGAGTCTGGTTACCGAGTGGGATCACCCGTACTCACGGGAACTCGCTGCCTACCCGGCGGGCTACGACCGTCCGAAGGTGTGGCCGGCGGTGCGTCGCATCGACGGTGCCCACGGAGACCGCAATCTGGTGTGCTCGTGCCCACCGATCGAGGCCTTCGCCTGAGCCGAGAACAGAGCCCGCCACAGCGACGTGGTGGGCTCTGGCGTGGTGGAGTCGGAGGCTTCTAGCCCCGAGTGAGTTCGAGCATCGCGATCTCGGGCGGAGCGGCTACCCGCACCGGTGGACCCCACGCGCCGGCACCGCGGGTGGTGTAGAGCGTGGTGTTGCCGATCGTGTCCAGCCCTTGGACACTGGGCTGCTGTAACGGCACCAGATAACGGATCGGCCAGATCTGACCCCCATGAGTGTGACCGGACACTTGCATGTCCACTCCGAAGTCCGATGCCTCCACCGCCTGCAACGGCTGATGTGCCATCAACAGTACGAAACGATCAGGATCGATCCCGTCCAATGCCGCGGCCAGATCGGGTTCGTACGGAGCCGGTGCGGTGGCGTCGTTGATGCCGGCGATATCGATGGCAGCGTCGCCACGAGTGATCGTCGTACGCTCGTTTCGCAGCACGTCGATGCCGAGCGTCGACCAGAAGTCGAGCCACTCGCCGCCGTCGCCCGCGTAGAACTCGTGATTGCCGCTGACGGCGAACACTCCCAGCGGCGCTTCGAGATCGCGCAGCGGCTCGAGATCTTCTCCCACCAGAGCAACCGTCCCATCGATGAGATCGCCGTCGAGGAGCACGACATCGGGATTCTGGGCGTTGACCGAATCGACGACCTTCTGCACGAAATCCGCGCCGCGGGAGGGGCCGACATGGAGATCCGACACCAACGCCACTCGGACGCCGTCGAATTCGGCCGGTAGCCTGTCGAGCACGACGTCGGTGTTCGTCGCACGCGGAGTCGCCGCCTCGACGAGTCCGTATCCCACTGCAACCACGCTGACGAGTGCCACCGCCGCCGATCCGATCCGCGACACCCGCAGTCGAACAGCGGACGAATCGCGTTTACGAGCCGCGAACACCACTCTCACGACGGTGCAGACCACGGCCACCAGAATCGTTCCCAGGAACAGGTACAGCACCACGGCGAGCCAACTGAGGCCGACGAAGGCGGGTCCTCGTGCCCAGGACGGATCGAACTCCACGCCGCTGCCGAAACCGATCACCGCACCCAGCCACAGCAGTGCCAGTGCAGCATCGACAGCTCGTTTGGGACGTGTCGGCATCCTGGTCAAGGAGAGAAACCGCCAGTGCAGGAACAGGGTGATGAGGAGTAGAAAAACGCCGACAAAAATTACACGAGACATGTTCTAGTACAGCAACTTTCCGAGTAGATCGATGAATTCCGGTGAATCGGACGTCGGTACGGTCGTGGCAGTGCCGCCGGTACGGGCCGCGATGTCGGTGAACGCAGTCGCGTCGGGGTTGTCGCCGATCATCACCACGTTCACTGCGACCGGACGCGCGGCATCGGACACCGAGTTCAGGTCGGTGAGCAGTTCCTCGGGGGACATGGGCGAATCGTCCGGTCCATCGGTGACGAGGACCACCGAATTCACCCGGCCCGGAACGTATCCAGCCACAGCATCGGCGTACGCGACCAGCACGGATGCGAACGTGAACGACGCACCCGCGGGCGTCGACGCGGCCGCGCTGGATTCCAGAGCAGCCCGCCTGGACGTCGGCCCGATCGCAGCCGACATCGGCCCGGTCGGAACGTCGACCCGGAAGGGGAATGAATTGTCCAGATCCTCGCCGAAGCTCCACAGCCCCAGCTCGGTGGCGTCGGGCACTCGCTGGAACTGCTCGCCGAGAGCGCGAACCGTGTTCTGCAGCCGAGTCGCGCTGCCTTCGGACGTACCCATCGACTCGGATACGTCGAGCAGCACCGTGGCGCGGCGCGGCAGGACCGGGCTTCGCAGCACGGCCAGCAGTGCGTCGGCCACCGATCCGGAGGGCGCAGCGAGGGCATCGGCGTCCTGGGTCTCGCCGACGCCGAAGCCCGCATCCGTGAGCAATTGCGCACCGTCCGGCTGCCGGACGAAATCGACGAACGCGGCGGCCGCCCGAGTCGATGTCTCGTCGCCGGAGAGTACGGCCGCGGGATGATCGGCAACGGGAGTGGGGCCCTGAGGTTCGACGGCGGTCAACGTCGACGAATCGGTCGATGCCAGTTGCTGCTCGGTGACCGGGACCGCGTGGACGGGGGCATCGGAGCCGGGCGCGTTCTCCAGTGCCGCGAGCGCGTCGTAGGTGGTGGATTCGGACGTCGCGGAGGCTCCGGTGTCGGTGACGGCCAGCTCCGACACGGCCGAGACCACTTCTCTGGACGAGGCCTGTTCCAGGGTCAATTCGCTGGTCGGATCTTCGCGTATCCCGGCAGCGATTGCGGCGAGCGCCAGTGTGGTTGCGCCGGAATCGGATCCGGTCGGTAGTGCGAGACGGAGTGCGCCCCACTCGCCGAGGCCGAATGCCTGCGGATCACGTTGTAGGCGGACCAGGTCGGCCCAACTTGCCGTGGCCAGAGCGTCGGCCACGGCAGACGGCACTGCGAGCACTACCGGACTCGACGCCAGTGGCCGCGGGGTGCCGTCGACTGCCCCGCGGTCGGTCACGGCCTCCACGTCACCCGACGATCGAGGTATCCACAGGCCCGGCCGAGCACCGAGTGCGCCGACGTCCCAGTTGTCGATACCGGCGTTCAATGCCGTCCGCACAGCATCGGAGGCGGTAGCTCGAACCCGCACCGTCACACAGTGATCTCGCACCACCGGTGCGGTGTCGTTGAACCGGGAAGCCAGTTGTTCGACGGGTCCGGAGATGTCGGGATCGGCGGCGACAGTGAGCACCGCCGATCCCTCCACACATGTGTCGGCAGCTTCGACCCCTTGGTCGAAGATACGATCCCGCAGTTGAAACCATCCGAAGACGGCCGCGACCAGCACCGCGATCGTGATCACGACGATCACGGGTCCGGCGGCTATCGAACGCCCGCGCCCTGTGTTCCGATGTTCACCCACGTGATCGACAAGTCCGTCAGGCGTTGACGGCCTTGTACTCCCGTCGGCGACGATGCAGGATCGGCTCGGTGTAGCCGTTGGGCTGGCTGGTGCCCTGGAAGATCAGGTCACTGGCAGCCTGGAAAGCGATGTTGGTGTCGAAGTCGGGAGCCAACGGCTTGTACGTCGGATCGGCTTCGTTCTGGCGGTCCACCACCGGTGCCATCCGCTTCAGCGACTCGCGCACCTGGTCTTCGGTGACGATGCCGTGGCGCAGCCAGTTCGCGATGAACTGACTCGAAATACGCAGCGTTGCACGGTCTTCCATGAGTGCGATGTCGTTGATGTCGGGCACCTTCGAGCAGCCGACGCCGTGGTCGATCCACCGCACCACGTAGCCCAGGATCGATTGCGAGTTGTTGTCGAGCTCGTTCTGCTTCTCCTCGTCGGTCCAGTCCGTGGACGGCGCGAGAGGAATTTCGAGAATGTCGTCGACGCTGGCCCGCTTGGCCTGTGCGATCTCGTGCTGGCGGGCGAAAACATCGACCTTGTGATAGTGCAGGGCATGCAAGGTCGCAGCGGTAGGTGAGGGAACCCACGCGGTGTTGGCTCCGGCCTTGGGGTGGCCGATCTTCTGCTCGAGCATGTCGTGCATCAGATCGGGCATGGCCCACATGCCCTTACCGATCTGCGCCTTGCCTTCGAGGCCTGCGGCCAGACCGGTGTCGACGTTGAAGTCCTCGTAGGCCGCGATCCACTTCTCGCCCTTCATCGCGCCCTTGCGTACGACGGGACCCGCCTCCATCGAGGTGTGGATCTCGTCGCCGGTGCGGTCGAGGAAGCCGGTGTTGATGAACACGACCCGCTCGGATGCGGCCTGGATGCACGCTTTGAGGTTGACCGTCGTGCGGCGTTCCTCGTCCATGATGCCGACCTTGAGTGTGTTGGTCGGAAGGCCGAGGACCTGCTCGACACGGCCGAACAGCTCCGCGGTGAACGCGACCTCGTCCGGTCCGTGCATCTTGGGCTTGACGATGTACAGCGAACCGGTGCGTGAGTTGGACAGCACGTTGTCCGAGGTCAGCGAGTGCATACCGGCCAGCGAGGTGAACAGCGCGTCGAGAATTCCCTCGGGCACCTCGTTGCCGTCGGCATCGAGGATCGCATCCGAAGTCATCAGGTGACCGACGTTGCGGACGAACAGCAGCGAGCGACCGTGCAGTGTCAGTTCCGAACCGTCGACCGAGGTGTAGGTGCGGTCCTTGTTCATCGCACGAGTGAAGCTCTTGCCACCCTTGGAGACTTCCTCGGTCAGGTCGCCCTTCATCAGACCGAGCCAGTTGCGGTAGCCGAGGACCTTGTCGTCCGCATCGACTGCAGCGACGGAGTCCTCGAAGTCCATGATGGTGGTGACAGCGGACTCGAGCAGAACGTCCTTGACTCCCGCGCCGTCGGTCTTGCCGATCGGGCTCTCGGGGTCGATCTGGATCTCGAAGTGCAAGCCGTTGTGGACGAACAGGATCGCCGACGGCGCATCCGGGGTGCCCTGGTAGCCGAGCAGCTGTGACGGATCCTTCAGCCCGACGGTGCTTCCGTCGGCGAGAGTCACCGTCAGAGACGCTGCGTCGACGACGTATCCGGTGGTACCGACGTGCGAACCGGAACTCAGGGGCAACGCTTCGTCGAGGAAGTCCCGCGCGAA
>NZ_LVCU01000097.1:0-16206 GCF_001647185.1 Rhodococcus sp. EPR-147 | reverse complement strand
TCTCGGTGTCGACACCGGAGGTGCTGATCTGGAAGTCGGCCGGCTCGTCGAGCAGGTAGCCGATCTCCTTCAGGAATGCCTTGTACGCGGCGCGGTCGTAGTTCGGCCCCGCGTGCTCACCGTGCCAGGCGTCGACCTTGCCCTGGATCTCGTCGCGGACAGCGAGCAACGACTTGTTCTTGGGAGCGAGATCGGCGATCAGCGACGCGGCACCGGTCCAGAAGGCATCCGAATCCACGTCGGTACCCGGCAGCGCCTCCTTCTCGACGAAATCGAATAGGACCTTGGCGACCTGAAGTCCACCAGCCTGCACACGATCGGTCATGAATTCCTCGCTCTTTCCGGTCATGGACACCGGTGACCGGTGTCCCCACGACAACGCTGTCGATGTTACTCGGCGGTAGGTCCGACGCCGAACTCGCCGCCGATCAGTAAATTCTGGCATCGAGCGATCAACGCCGAGCGCAGAGGTGCCGCTTCGCTCGACAACTCTCCCTGCGCGCGCACATATTCCGCTCGTCCGGCCGCGGTCTCTATTCGAATGGGTTCGAGATCGTAGTCACTCAGGTCGTACGGGCTCGCGCGCATGTCGATCGTTCGCGCGTGCAGAGCCAGCTCGAAGCAGTCGGTGAGAAACTCGGAATCGATCAGCGGTCCGAGCTTGTAGCACCACTTGTACAGATCCATCGAGGCGTGAATGCACCCGGGTTGCTCGGATGTCAGACGCGACTCCGCCGACAGCGTAAGAGCATTGCGCGGCGCAGCATCGGGAGTGAAGAAGCGGAAGGCGTCGTAGTGAGTGCACCGCAACGTCATCGAATCGACCACGGCATCGGTTCCGTCGTGTCCCAGACGCAGTGGCACCTGCTCGTGACGCTGCGCCGACGTTCCCCCGCGGTAAACCATCGCCCACTCGTGCAGTCCGAAACATCCGAGCACCGGCGGCCTGTCTCGGGTGGCGGAGAGCAGGCCGAGGGTGAATTCGATGCTCGATCGTCGACGCTCGACCAGATCCGACCGCACCCGAAAACCCGGGCCGTCGGCGGTGTCCACCTGCTCGTAGGACGCGAACTCCGCGTAGTCACGCGCACGATCGCCGGTGAGTACGACGCCGTGACCTGGATTCCATCGGCGTAGCTGACCCGGGCGGTGACTGTAGTAGGTGAACAGAAAATCGAGCACCGGATGGACGCCGCCGTGGCCCCGGTCGGTCAGATAATCACCGACGAGGTTCTCCACCCGCGCCGTATGCGCAGCACGACGAGCGGTCCACTGCCCTTCGCTCACCAACGTCGAATTGGGCATTCACGCGTTCCGTGGGGGAGTGGTCGCAGGCTTGAAGTTGGACGACGATTGACCCGGACGGGGACCGGCCACCCGGTGTGTGCCGTCCCGAACCGTACCGACGAACTCCTCGACCAGGTCCTCGAGCGCGACGATACCGACCGTGGCACCGGTCGCGTCGTGCACGGCACCGAGGTGGCTGCTGGCCCGACGCAACTTGGTCAACGCGTCGTCGAGCACCGTGTCGATGGAGACCACCGGCAGTGCTCGCACTTCAGTGCGGGGAATGACCGTGTCCGGTCCTGCCGACTCGTCGGCCATGTCGTCGAGTACGTCCTTGAGGTGCAGGTAGCCCACAAGTGCACCCGAGGCGTCGCGAACCGGATAGCGCGAGAATCCCGTTTCGATGACGGCTCGTTCGACCGAGCCCAGGGTGGGTCCGAGGGTGTGATCGGGACCGGACAACTCGATACTGCGAACCTGGTGCGAGGGAATCAGAACCTCACCCACCGTTCGGCCGGACGTCTCGAGCGCCTGCCGCAATCGTCGATGCTCCTCGGCGTCGATCAATCCCTCGGATCGTGATTCGCCGATCATCTGCGACAACTCGACCGCCGACACCGACGAACTCAGCTCGTCCTTGGGTTCGATCCGCAGCAGTCGAAGGGTGAGGTTGGCGCACATGTTGTAGAACGAGATCAGCGGCAGTGCCACCTTGATGAACAGCAGATGGATGGGCACCAGAATCATGGCGGTGCTCTCCGGGCCCGCGATGGCGATGTTCTTGGGCACCATCTCGCCGACGAGAATGTGCAGCACGACCACGAGCGTCAGCGCGATGGCGAAGGCGATCGGATGCAGGAAGGACTCGGGAATGCCGACTGCCTCGAGCGGAACCTCGATCAGGTGTGCCACCGCGGGCTCCGCCACGCGACCGAGAAGGATCGAGCAGATCGTGATGCCGAGCTGTGCGGCGGCGAGCATCTGCGACAGGTTCTGACCGGCCTCGATCACGCTCTGGGCGCGCTTCTTGCCTTGCGCGAGCAGAGCTTCGAGGCGATCCCGCCGAGCCGAGATCAGTGCGAACTCGGCGCCGACGAAGAATGCGTTGCCGGCGAGCAGCAGAACAGCGAGACCGACTCCGAGGAAATCACCCATCGATCTCACCGTCCGATCTCATCCGAGCCACCGCTGCCGCGTCGACGGGCAGGAGCACCACCCGGTCGATGCGGCGGCCGTCCATACGAATCACCCGTGCCACCCAACCGCCGTCTCGTTCGAGCGGATCCTCGTTGGCCGGGGGAGGCAACAGAACTGCGTCCCCCTCGGTCGGAATGCGACCCAACTCGGTCAGTACCAGACCGCCGATGGTTTCGTACTCGCCCTCCGGCGCGGAATACCCCGTGGCCGACGCGACCTCGTCGATACGCAGCAGGCCTGCGCAATCCCATCCGTCGCCCGACCTGGAGACGTCAAGCTCCGGCTCGTCGTGTTCGTCGCGCACGTCACCGACGATCTCCTCGATCAGATCCTCCATCGTGACCATGCCCGCGGTGCCGCCGTACTCGTCGACGACGAGCGCGACCTGCATACCGTCGGCGCGTACCCGTTCCATCACCGCGTCGCCGTCGAGGCTGGACGGTACGACAGGAACGTCGCGTGCCAGGGACTCGACCGTCGTCGAGCGACGGTGCGCTCCGGCGACGGTGAACGCATGCTTGATGTGAACGACGCCGATGGTGTCGTCCAGATCGCCGTCGACCACCGGAAAGCGCGAGAAGCCGGTCCGCGCCGCCGTTTCGATCAAATCGGCCACCGTGGCGTCGGTGGCGAGCGTTTCGATCTTGACTCGTGGCGTCATCAGTTCCTCGGCCGTGCGATCACCGAACTGCAACGATCGATCGACCAGTCGGGCGGTGTTCTCGTCGATCGATCCCTGCCGCGCCGACGTGCGGACCAGCGAACCCAGTTCCTGCGGCGATCGCGCGGATCTCAGTTCTTCCGCCGGTTCGATCCCGAGCCGGCGTACCAGCCAGTTCGCCGAACCGTTGAGCCCGTTGATGGCCCATTTGAAGACCAGTGAGAACCCGGCCATTGCACCGGCGGTGACACGAGCGGTCGACATCGGTTTCGCAATGGCGATGTTCTTGGGAACCAGCTCACCGAAGATCATCGAGAACGACGTGGCCAGGATCAGCGCCACCGCGAGCGAGATGCCTGCGGAGAGGGTCTCGGATGCGCCCAGCGCGTCGGCCAGCGGCCGAATGAAGCCGGCCAGCACAGGTTCGGCCAGGTAACCGGTGATCAGTGTCGTGATGGTGATGCCGAGTTGGGCACCGGACAGCTGAAACGACAGTGTCTTGTGAGCGTGCAATACCTGGCGTGAGCGCAGGTCGCCGTTGTCGGCCTGTGACTCGACCGCACTGCGTTCGAGAGCGGTCAGAGAGAACTCGGCCGCAACGAACAGTGCGGTCCCGGCCGTCAGAGCGACGAAACCGAGCAGGCTGACGATGGTCAGAAGAAGTGCCACGCGTCAGCTCCGCCTGAGCCGGGACCGTCGAAGCTGGGACAGGAGCATCGCGCCGCCGGAATGCACGTGGTTGCCGGAATCTGAGTCGCCGGGTCTCTCTCCCGGCTCGATAGAGGATCCCTCCGAAGTGGAACCGTCGTCGTGTTGTTCCGCAGTTGCCGCTACGGCAACCGAGATAGTGGGTGCCTCGGGCACCTGATTCCCTTCTGTCCGGTTCGCGATGTGGTCCCACCCCGTGAGGAGCCGACCGTTCCGCCAGACGTCGGGAATCGAATGCTCGAATGTCCGACGAGTGACGAGCGCGAACAACTGTGTTTGCTGTGGGTGAGTCTAACCGTGCCCGACCGTCACCACCCGGAGGGCAGGGGCCGTCCTTCGGCGAATCCGGCAGCGGACTGGACTCCCAGAACTGCTCGTTCGGCCAACTCCGGCAGCGAACGGGCACCCGCATACGTGCAGGTACTGCGAACTCCGGCACAGATGTGATCGATCAGGTCCTCGACACCGGGCCGATCGGGATCGAGGCGCATCCGCGAACTGGAAATGCCCTCCTCGAACAAGGCCTTGCGAGCCCGGTCGAACGCCCCATCGGTGGCGGTACGGGCGGCAACGGCTCGCTTGGACGCCATACCGAAGCTCTCCTTGTACCGATTGCCGGATGCGTCCACCCGCAGGTCGCCCGGCGACTCGTACGTGCCGGCGAACCACGAGCCGATCATGACGTTCGCAGCGCCGGCAGCCAGTGCGAGAGCAACGTCACGTGGGTGGCGTACACCGCCGTCGGCCCACACCGAAGCCCCGAGTTCGGCTGCCGCAGCCGAACAATCGGCGACAGCCGAGAACTGGGGGCGTCCGACGCCGGTCATCATGCGTGTCGTGCACATCGCTCCCGGCCCGACACCGACCTTGACGATGTCCGCGCCCGCCTCCACCAAATCGCGCGTCCCCTGCGCGGACACCACATTGCCGGCCGCCAGGGGAACGCCGAGATCGAGGGAGCGCACGGCAGCGAGGGCTTCGAGCATCTTCTGCTGATGCCCGTGAGCGGTGTCCATCACGAGCACATCGGCCCCGGCCTCGACCAGTGCGGTCGCCTTCTCGGCCACGTTGCCGTTGATGCCGACCGCAGCAGCGATGCGGAGGCGACCCGACGCGTCGACTGCAGGCGCGTAGATTCCGGTTCTGATCGCGCCGGTCCTGGTGACCACACCTGCCAGGGAGCCGTCGTTCTCGACGACGACGGCGAGGTGGGCGTGTGCCGCCTCCATCAGCTCGAAAACTTCCTTGGGCGACGCGTGGCGAGGGGCTCGCACGAAATCGGCCGACGCCACGGAACTGAGCCGCGCGAATCGGTCGACGTCGGCGCAGGCACCCTCGGACACGACTCCGATCGGCTTGCCGTGTTCGACGATCACGACCGACCCGTGTGCACGCTTGTGCATCAGCGCCAAAGCGTCGGACACGGATGCGTTGGGGCCGAGGACGACCGGTGTGTCCGCGATCAGGTCGCGACTCTTGACGAATGCGACGGTTTCGGCGACGGCTTCGGTGGGGAGATCCTGCGGGATCACTGCGATCGCTCCGCGACGTGCGACGGTTTCGGCCATACGCCGACCCGACACCGCGGTCATGTTCGACACGACGATCGGAATGGTCGTTCCCGAGCCGTCGACCGTACTGAGGTCGACATCGAATCGCGACGTGACGTCGGTTCGGTTGGGGACGAGGAAGACATCGTCGTAGGTGAGATCGTAGGGCGGCTGATGACCATCGAGGAACTGCACGTTGATCGAGACTACCGGTCGGGCTGGATCGGCGGGGTCGACGCCCCGTCCACCGTCTCCCTTTCGATGCGAGTCGACGCCTGGGTCTGAGACAGTCGAATCGTCGCGGCGATCATGACGGACACCGCTACGGCGATGACGGCGAGGGAAGCCCCGTCGGTTCTGATTCGCTCGTCCAGGACCGTGATGCCGATGAACGCAGCGCCGAGGGGCTCGCCGATCGTGACGGCAGGCATGGACGCGGACAGCGGACCGACTTGAAACGCGCGTTGTTGGAGGTAGAAGCCGAGAACTCCCGATCCGACGAGGGCGTAGGTCTGCCAGGCCGTCAACGCGCCGAACCTCTCGTTCTCCACGAGGTCGGTGACCAACTTCGTCAGAGCCGCGGCCAGACCGAACAGCAACCCTCCTGCGGCTCCGAGCAACAGGGCCCGCACACCGGGGGCGGTCAGGAGCAGACCTCCCACTGCTGCGCCGCCGATCACGACCGCGGCGACGATCAGAGGAACGATCCAGTCGGACAGAGGGGCGTCGGTGTCACCTTCGCTGGGGTCGCCGACCACGATGAACACCGCGAGGGCGGCGGCAAGCAGGAATGCGAGCACCCACGTCGAAGCAGGGAGAACCCGGCCCGCCAATTTCGCCGACATCGGGAGTGCGAACAGCAGGGCGGTGACGAGCAACGGCTGCACGACCAGGACCGAACCGACCCACAGTGCAGCGATCTGAACGGCGTAGCCGCCCCCGTCGCCGAGTACGCCCACCCACCATCTGGGGCTTCGGATCAGAGCCGAGAGCAGTGACGTTCCCTCGGGGACCGACGCCGCGGCGCTCTGCTGTGCCACCGACGCACAGGCGAACAGGAATGCCGAAACCAGGGCGAGCGCGATCGACAGCCACGAGGCGGTCACCCGCGTCGTCCTCTGTTGCCGCCCCGCCTGCCCCCGGTCCGCTCGCCTCGCTCGTGTCGGACGGGCGCAGCACCGCGCCGCGATCCACGTTGTGCCGGTGCTTCGACCGCTTCGGCCGGGAGCGGCCTGCCGATGGGTGTACGCGCCCCGGTCAATCGACGCCACGAGGTGGGATCGCTCTCGGTGTCGACCACCGTTGCCGAGACACCGGCATCGCCCGCCATCGCGCACACGTGATCCACCTGTTCGGCCGTAGCCAACGTCACGACGGTTCCGCTGGATCCGGCGCGGGCGGTGCGACCTGCGCGATGCACGTAGTCCTTGGAATCCAGTGGTGGGTCCACGTGGACCACGAGGCTGACGTCGTCGACGTGAACCCCACGTGCCGCGACATCGGTCGCGATCAGCGCAGTCGATGCGCCGTCGCCGAAGGCGGCCAGCGAACGTGTGCGGTGCGCCTGAGTCTTGTTGCCGTGCAACGACGATACCGATACACCCAGCCGGCGACAGTCGTCGGTGAGCCGGTCGACCGCGTGAGTGGTGCGGACGAACAGCAACGTGCGACCGTCCCTGTTGGCAAGTGCCGCAGCTACTTCTGTCTTGCGGGCAGCATCGACCCGAAACACGTAATGCGCGATGTCGGGTTCGCTCACCGACTCCGCGGTGGAATGTTCGGCCGGATCGCTGAGGAACTTCTCGACCAGGCGGTCGACGTCTCCGTCCAGGGTCGCCGAGAACAGCAACCGCTGGCCGCCGGTCGGTGTCGCAGCGAGAAGTGAATCGACCTGGGGCAGAAAGCCCATGTCCACCATGCGATCTGCCTCGTCTATCACGGTGACTTCCACCCGATTCAACGTGATCGAACGACGCTCGAGGAGATCGTTGAGGCGACCGGGTGTGGCCACCACGATGTCGATTCCGCGATGTATCTCTCGGACATTGCGCTCGAGCGGAACGCCGCCGACCACGCCGACGCTGCGCAGGCCGAACGTCGCACCATGGATGTCGAGCACTTCCTGGATCTGGAGCGCAAGTTCGCGAGTGGGAGCCAGCACGAGTCCACGCGGTGCACCGGGCTCGCTGCGTCGGCCGGCAAGCCGCACGAGCAGCGGAAGCCCGAACGCGAGAGTCTTGCCGGATCCGGTCGGAGCACGGCCCAGCACATCGCGGCCCGCGAGCGCATCGGGCAGGGCGGCGGACTGGATCGGAAACGGCTCGGAGACACCCGCTTTCCTCAGCGAGTGCACGAGAACCACGGGCAGTCCCAGTTCTGCGAACGATCGAACGGATTGACCCGGCATGGCTGTGACCCTACCGCTGCGTCGACCAGGCGTCGGAATCTTCTTGTCGGTGCCCCGCGCAATACTCGGGGTAGAACGCTTGTTCGATCGGCGTTCGACACCGTGATTGCCGAGGGGGCGATCGCACGCAGAGTGTGGGGGAGCTATGTGCAAGATGTGTCAGGGCTACAGCGTCGACGAGTACATCGAAGGTGTGAGACGCACGATCGACAGGTGTGGGTGGGCCCTGCAGTACGTCGAGTCGGAAGTCGATCCCGACGGTATCCATCCGGCGTTCTGCTACACGGTCGGTCTCACGAATTTCGGCAGTCCGGAGATCGTCATGACGGGGCGCGGGCCGCACGAGTCCTCGCGAATTCTCAATTCGCTCGGTGCCTCGGTGGCCTCGGGAATGCTGGAGCTCGAATCCGGAATCGGTTGCACTGCAGCCGGATTCGAGTTGTTCACCATCGACGTACCGGACTGCGCGGACATTCTGTACACGGCATCCGACGTGTACGGCCAAGGGTGCTTCAGTGCGGTGCAGGCGGTGTGGAAGGACCTGGAAGGTGCCCTGCCGTGGGAGGGCATCCCGTCGACGGTGGTCCAACCGATACTCGGGCCGGTGCCCGTCTGACCGGGGTACCCAGCACCGGTGGCGCTGCGTGATGCACGCAGCGCCACCGGCGGGCGGTCGTCGGTCAGGCTTCTATTTCGGAACGATCGCCGCTCCACAGAGTGTGGAACTTTCCTTCCGAGTCGGTTCGCTCGTAGGTGTGCGCCCCGAAGAAATCTCGCTGTCCCTGTGTCAGAGCGGCAGGTAGACGCTCTGCCCGCAACGCGTCGTAGTAGGAGAGCGAGGACGCGAACGCGGGGACCGGAATGCCCAACGAAGCCGCGGTGATGACGACCCGACGCCAGCTGTCGATGGCGTTCTCGATGGCATCACGGAAGTACGGGGCCAGGATCAAGCTCGGCAGTTCGGCGTTGTCGTCGTACGCGTCCTTGATGCGATCGAGGAACCGCGCGCGAATGATGCAGCCACCGCGCCAGATCGTGGCGAGGTCACCGGGATGCAGATTCCAGTCGTATTCGGCACTGCCCGCGGCGATCTGGTCGAAGCCCTGTGCGTAGGCGACGATCTTCGACGCGTACAGAGCCCGACTGATGTCGTGTGTGAACTGCTCCGCGTCGGTCGGCTTGTCGGCCAGTGTTCCCGAGGCGAGTCCTACGGCTGCCTTGCGCTGAGCGCGTGACCCCGACAGAGCCCGAGCGAACACCGCCTCGGCGATACCGGTGACGGGAACCCCGAGGTCCAGGGCCGCCTTGACCGTCCAGCGACCGGTGCCCTTCTGTTCGGCAGCATCGACGATCACGTCGACGAGAGGCTGACCGGTCTTGGCGTCGACCTGCCGAAGAACCTCGGCGGTGATCTCGACGAGGTAGCTCTCCAGATCACCGTTGTTCCATTCGGTGAACACGTCCGCTACCTGAGCCGGCGTGTAGCCGAGAGCGTCGCGGAACAGGTTGTACGCCTCACCGATGAGTTGCATATCGGCGTATTCGATGCCGTTGTGGACCATCTTGACGAAGTGTCCGGAGCCGTCGGGGCCGATATGGGTGCAGCACGGCGTGCCGTCGACCTGAGCTGCGATCGATTCCAATAGCGGACCCAGTGCCTTGTAGGACTCGGCCGGACCACCCGGCATGATCGACGGTCCGTTGAGCGCGCCTTCTTCGCCGCCGGAGATGCCGGCACCGACGAAGAGCAGTCCGCGCTCCTTCATGGCCGCCTCGCGACGAATGGTGTCGGTGTAGAGGGCATTACCACCGTCGATGATGATGTCGCCCTCCTCCATCGCGCCTGCGAGCTCCTCGATCACCGCGTCGGTCGGGTCGCCTGCCTTGACCATGATGAGCACTCGGCGCGGCTTCGCGAGAGCGGCGACGAACTCCTCGATGGTTTCGGTGCGAACGAAGTTGCCCTCGGTGCCGTGCTCGGCGATCAGGCTATCGGTCTTGGCGACACTGCGGTTGTGCAATGCGACGGTGTGGCCGTGATGGGCGAAGTTGCGGGCGATGTTGGAGCCCATGACGGCGAGTCCGGTGACTCCGATCTGAGCCAGTTCTGTCGGTTCTGCTGCTGAGGTCATACAGACAGCTTTCCCTGCCGAGAGATTTCGCGCGAGCCAACCCCCCGGCCGGTGCCGAACCCGACCACCGGCAACGACAACGGGTGCCGCATTCGCGAAGAATGCGGCACCCGTTGTGTTCGAGTGGTGCTGTGCCGGTCGGGTCACGACCTCACGGTGACGAACCGATCAGTGGCTGCGAGCCGGACCGTCGAAACCGTCGTACGAACGGCGTTCCGTGCGGCTGCGGAAGCCTCCGGAGCGGTGCTCGTCCTGGCGGGGGCCGGACGCGGGACGACGGTTGTCGGAGCCACGGTTGTCGGATCCACGACCCTCGTAGCCGCGGCCCTCGGAGCGACGCGGGCGGTCGCCCTGGTAGCCCTCGCTGCTGCGGGGGTTGGAGCCCTGGTATCCGCCGCTGCTGCGCGGGTTCGAGCCCTGGTATCCGGTGCGGGGACGGTCACCCTGGTAGCCCTCACTGCTGCGCGGGTTCGAGCCCTGGTATCCGCCGCCACTGCGGGGGTTGGAGCCCTGGTATCCGCCGCCACTGCGGGGGTTGGAGCCCTGGTATCCGCCGCCGCTACGGGGGTTGGAGCCCTGGTATCCGGGACGGCTGTTCCGGTCACGAGGAGCGGACTCGGCGCGCAGAGGCTCACCGGTCGGCTTCTTCGCCCCGGTGATGCTGTTCAGCTCGGCCGAACCGGGCGAGACGTTGACGGCAGTGGCCTTGACGCCGGCCATACCGGTCAGACGCAGAACCTGACGACGCTGGTTGGGGAGCACGATCGCGACGACGGTGCCCTTCTCGCCTGCGCGTGCCGTGCGTCCTGCGCGGTGCAGGTAGTCCTTGTGGTCTGCGGGCGGATCGACGTGGACGACCAGGTCGATACCGTCGACGTGGATTCCGCGAGCAGCAACGTCGGTAGCGACGAGGACGGGGGTGCGGCCGTTCTTGAAACGCTCGAGAACGCGGGTGCGCTGGTTCTGAGCCTTGCCGCCGTGCAGCGACTCCGCGGCGATACCGAGCGCACGGAGGCGATCGGTGATCCCGTCGCAGCCCAGCTTGGTACGCGCGAACATGATGGTGCGACCGCCTTCGCGAGCACCGATCTCGGAGAGAACGAGATCCTTCTGACCCCGGTCGACCATGAGGACGTAGTGATCCATGGTCCGGACGCTGGCTTTGCCGTCCTGGGTGGAGTGCTCGACGTGATCGGGCAGGAACTGGCGTACCAGTGACTGAACCTCACGGTCGAGAGTGGCCGAGAACAGCATGCGCTGTCCGTCTGCCGGGGTATCGGCGAGCACTGCACGCACCTCGGGCAGGAAGCCCATGTCGGCCATCTGATCGGCCTCGTCGAGCGCGGTGATCTCGATGGAGTCCAGGATGCAGGTGCCCTGGCGGAGGTGATCGGCGAGGCGGCCGGGAGTGGCGACGAGGACGTCGACTCCGCGGCGGAGCTGCTCGACCTGCTTGTTGAACGGGGTACCGCCGACGGCGGGCATGACTCGCAGGCCCTGAGCGTTGGCGTAGGGAGCGAGGGATTCGACGACCTGGAAGGCGAGCTCGCGGGTGGGGACCAGCACGAGCGAACGCGGGCGCTTGGCGGCCGGGCGATCGGTGTGCAGCGACAGGCGCTGCAGGATCGGCAGGCCGAAGGCCAGGGTCTTACCCGAGCCGGTCTGCGCACGACCGAGGACATTCTTACCGGCGATCGCGTCGGGAAGCGCCTTCTCCTGGATGGGGGAGGGCACGGTGATCGAGTTGCGCGCCAATGCGGCGACGACAGCCTCGGGCAGTCCGAGATCGGCAAAGGTGAAGGCCGGTGCCGCTACGGGCGTCGGGACTGCCGTGGTGTCGGAAGTGGTGGAAACGGGTGTGTTGGAAACAGCGTGGGTCACGCAGTAAAGCCTCTCCGGATTACGGGCACGCCAATAAGCCCGAAGCTGAGAGCACCCGAAGAACCGGGAAACACGAAAAACAGCCAGAACACATTGATACGAGCCAGGGCACTGTCACCTGGCCATCAGAATGCAGATGAGAACTGCATAAAGTGGGGCTGTTTGTGCCATTTCGATTGCTAGGTCGCGATGGCGACCGGTCTCTACTGTACGGGACGTACCGCCAATTGTTCGACTCGAGTCGATGTGACCTGTGCGACCCCGACCGCGTGCGAGCTCACCCGATGAGCTTGCTCAGTTCCTCCAGCCACGGCATGGCGACGTAGATCGTCGGAAGAACCAGGATCACCACGGCCGCCGCGTAGGCCGCCGCCGCGATGCGCACATCGCTACCCGGGCCGCTCAAGCGCTGCACACGGATGAGGGTGTGCGGCCCTCCGGCGGCCATTGCACCACGCGGGGCGGTGGACCCCGCGCACGTGACCAGTGCCCTGGCCAACGGAGTGGGACCGGTGACCTTGACCGCCGAGTCGTCTGCGAGCAGCTCGACCAGCAGCTGCACGCTGCCGAGCGCCGACTTGCTACGGACGATCCGCGGGAAGGCTTCGTTGACGGCGGTGAACGCTTCGAGAACCAGATCGTGGCGGGCGCGTAGATGTGACCGCTCGTGGCTGAGGATCGCAGTGACCTCGGCCTCGGACAGGCTGGCCAACGTACCTCGACTCAGGACCACCCGCTGACGCAGACCGGGTAGGCAGTACGCGATCGGTTCGGCCGCGTCGAGTACCCGGATGTCTGCGTCGCGAAGGCCGCGAAAAGGGTTCTCTCCCAAGTCTGTTCGATCCAGCAGATCGACGAGCACGCGATGCCTCGAACGCCGGCGACGGGTTCTGACCGCTACCCGAACGACAGAGAACATGAGCTTGGCGCCGATGCCGAGCGTGATGGCGAGGACGACGACGTAGAGAGTCCACAGGGGTAAACCGAGCGCGTCGATCTCGTCGGTCGGTGCCGTCGTGGGACGACCGTCAGGTCCGGGGACGAGCAGCAGCCCGCCGATCGCGAGGCCGGAGCTGAAAGCCGAGAGCACCGCGGCGAGAGCAATTGCCTGCCACAGCACCAGGGCGGCGCGCGGTGACCGGTACGGCCAACTCGCGCGCGCGAGCAGTGCCGGAACCGGCCCAGCCAGGATCAGCGCGAGTACTGCGAATACCAGCGCAGTCGTCGAGTTCATGTCCTCACCTACTGCCGCGAGCGTCAGTCCGTCGGACGGCGATCTCCAGCCGAAGGGGACTTCGATATCGATTGTGCCACTTCCAACGCGGCAAGCGCCTCACGGAGGGCGTCGGCTTCGTCGGCCCCCACCTGACCGACGAAGTGCACGAGTGCCGCTGCGCGTCCGCCCGACGCCGGTGCCTGCGACAGCGCGTCGACCATGAGGCTCGCGACCAGCTCGTCGCGGCCGTGCAACGGTGCGTAGCGGTGCGCTCTGTCGTCGCGTTGCTGGACGACCAACTTCTTCTTCGCCAGCCGCTGCAGCACCGTCATCACCGTCGTGTACGCGAGTTCGCGATGCGTCGCAAGTGCCTCGTGGACCTGTCGAACGGTCTGGGGATCCGACGACTCCCACAGATGGTCCATCACTGCGCGCTCTAGTTCACCAAGACCAGCCATTCGTCCGAGTCTACGGCTAGTCCGACGCGGATGCGTACTACTCGTGGTAGTACCGAGCGCCGAGGCGGTGTGCGTTCGGTCATAGTCGCTGGTGCCCGATTTCGGCGGGTCATCATCGGCGCGGTGTCGCGGACGAATATTCTGACGGTAGTTCGTGCCGCATCTCGGTCCGAATCCGTCAGACGAGCGGAGCTCTCACGTGGATTGGTTCGATTCTCTTTCTTTGATCGACGGACCGTTGCCTGTCATCGTTGTGGACGCCGGAGTGCTCGGCGGTGTTTGGCTGCTCGTCTCCCGCTCGCGGCTATACATGACGCGTGGGCTACCGATTGCGGCAACGGCGGCCGTCGTGGTCACGGTGATCGGTTACCTGATCGTCGAAAAGGTGTGGCGACCGCTCCCGGATCCGATCGAGACGTCCATCTATGTCTGGATCGGGGTCGGCATCGCGTCCCTGTTCGCGGTGATCCCACGCTCGGTGGCGGCGCATGGGGTCGTGGGTACGCTCGCGTCGGTGGTTGCGGCCGTGCTCGTCGTCGCAGTCTCGGCGCTGAACATCAACCTGAAGTTCGAGGCGTATCCGACCGTGGGTACTGCGCTGGGAGTCGAGCCCGCGAGCCGCATTCAGTTCTCCGACGTGCCGGGAGCGGTCTCTCGGACCGTTACCGGAACGCCGCTCGATTCTGTGTGGACCTCACCGGCAGGAATGCCGTCCGCGGGGCGGATCACCTCGGCTGCCATCCCTGCCACGGCATCGAATTTCTCTGCTCGAGATGCGCAGATATACCTCCCCCCTGCCTATTTCTCCGATCCACGTCCGCTGCTGCCGGTACTCGTACTCCTGGCCGGGCAACCGGGTGACCCGGAAGACTGGCTCAACGGCGGCAAGCTCGCCGAAACAATGGACAACTTCGCCCGAGACCACGCCGGCCTGGCGCCGGTCGTTGTGGTGGCCGACGGCACCGGTTCGCCGATCGACAACCCGCTGTGCGTCGACTCTCCGCTGGGCAACGTCGACACGTACCTGTCGCGCGACGTACCCGACTGGATCGACAGTGCTCTCCAGGTCGATCCGAATCGCGCACACTGGGCGATAGGTGGACTGTCCTACGGCGGAACGTGTTCCATCCAGATGGCGACAAATCATCCTGACGTCTATCCCACGTTCCTCGACCTGTCGGGTCAGACCGAGCCCAGTCTCGGCGACAGGGATCGCACCATCCGGGAGGCCTTCGGCGGAAATGCGGCAGCGTTCGCCGCTGTGAACCCACTCGACCTGCTGAAATCGCGTCAGTACCCCGAGTCGGCCGGGATCTTCGTCGTGGGGTCCGACGACAACGACTACAAACCGGGCCAACAGGAGATGTACGACGCGGCGAAGGCCGCCGGAATGGACGTGCAGTACGTCGAAGTACCGGGCGGACACAGCTTCGCGGTGTGGTCGGAAGGCCTCCGACGTGAGCTGCCATGGCTGGCGACGAGAACAGGGTTGATTTCGTGAACGTGACCGATCCGGATCGACCGTCTGCGGCCGACGCCGAAGTATCCACACCCGCCGAACCGTCGTGGATGTCCGCGCGCACCGAATCCCTGAGGTCCGGTGCGTCTGCAGTGATGCGCCAGCTTCGGCGGGTGTGGGCGCTCATCGTGTTCGGTGCCGTGGGAGCACCGGTCAGTTTCACTTTGCTCGCCGTCGTCTGGGTGATGGGCATCGTCGCCGCGGTCGTGGACAACCGCGGCGAGATGGACAAGTACTTCGCCGTGGGCATCATGCCGTTCGAGCACTGGCACCTGTGGACCCCGCTCACCTCGGGTCTGGCGGCGCCCAACATCGCCGGTTGTGTGGTGGCCACGGTCGGGGTGCTGCTGGCCGCCGCACCGATCGAGCGCCGTATCGGATCCCGTCGCTTCGCCGTCGCTGCGTTCGTGACGCAGGTGGCCGGTTCCTTGTTCGGCCTCGGTCTCGCGGTTCTGGCCAAGACCTTCGACGCGGACTGGGGATTCCGGTTGCACGTCGGAACCGCTGTGGGCCCGACGACCTGGATCTTCGGTGTGGTCCTGGTCGCGACCTCGCGAATGGATACGTTGTGGCGCAGGCGAATCCGCGTCGGCGTGCTGGCCTTGCTGGTGACGTTGGCATTGTTCGGCGGACACCTGCAGGACGTCGTTCGGCTCGCTGCGGCGGTGATCGGCCTGGTCGTGGGCCCGTGGATCGTCGGTCGATCCGCACGTGGCCCTCGACTGGCGGGTACCCGACGCGAAGGACGGGTGCTGGTTGCATTGATTGTCGCTGCGAGCGCCCTCGGTCCGGTACTGGCGGCCCTGAGCCCCAACGCTGTCGGGCCGTTCGCGGTACTTCGTGATGTAGTGCGGGGGGTTCCGTACACGGCGGCGGAGGTGCGCGAAATCTGCGCCGACGCGACCCCCGACCCGGTCGAATGCCGTCGTGGTCTGCTCGATCTCAGACTCGGGGGAGTCGGTCCGACGATCCTGAGCATCATGCCGTCCCTGTTCCTGCTCGTGGTCAGTGACGGCCTGCGTCGAGGCAGGCGTTTCGCGTGGGCGATGGCGGTGGTCTCGCAGGGAATTCTGCTCGCACTGTCGGTGGCCAACTTCGCAATCCGGTTCCTCGAGTCCGGTGACGACCAGTCCCTGTTCTACGGATTGGAATCGCCGACGGCGTACCGCACTGCGGTGCCGTTCCTGCTG